>JANQIY010000225.1 GCA_028281965.1 Candidatus Gastranaerophilales bacterium | reverse complement strand
TTACTGGGTGTTTTTTATGACAAAAACAATTCAAATATAAACCAAGCCCTTATAAATCAAGGTTTTTGCTCCAAATATGTTTATAAAAATTAAAGTAGGCTTTTAAAACTGGATAGAGGTTTGCATTAAATCATAAAATTAAGTCTTTGACCGGGTTGAGCAGATTTTTCAGCCCGGGCTACCTGCTTATCTGACAGAGCCCCGTTTGTATTGTGACCTCCATTTTTAAGCCTATCATCAAGATTGCCTCTTTTGCCAAAAGCTGTCCGCGCTGCTGAAAGTACAGCCCTTCCCCTGGCAGCAACGGCTTTGTCCGCTGCTGATAATTCATCAAATGAAGCCGGGGCTTCTGCTCCCGCAATTGTATATTCAGCTGCTCTTATAGTTTCTTGTATCTTGGGTTTTGAGGATTTAAAAGAGACCATTGCCGGAACATTCACAACCTGGTGGCCTCCTGTTATAACGGTATGCCCGTTGATATTTGCGGTTTGATATTGAGGCGAGCCGACCGCCTGAGGCCCGGCCGCTAACCTATGAGCCTCTTCGTGAGCTCTAACTTTTGCGTTCTGTTTTTCAACTTGTCCCGCAAATGCAAGATCAGCCTGTTTTTTGTCCATAACAGCGCCTGTAGCAGGGGCCTGAAAAAACGGCTTATCCTCATGGGCATGAAGGTTTTGGTAGTTATTTCCGTTTAAATAACTTCTGCCTTCAATTTGCCTTGGATAGAGAATTCCGGGAACTGACACTTGTTTAAAACCTCTCTTCTTTTTGTAGCATTTTTATGTGCACGCAAAAGCCCGATTAAATATATTAAAACATAATAGTTAAAAAGTTGACATTAAATAAATAAATTTTTACATTATTTGGCGGTGATTAAATTCTAAGTGATTAGATTATATTGGATAATAAAAAGCCTTGTAATCAAATCATGCCGGTAATCAGATTTTGAAAATGCTATTGTTTTTCTTTTATACCTTGCCAATCTTTGTCTTATGATGTTGTTAAAGTTTTCAATATGTCAAGTTTCACCGCTTAGGTGAAGATAGATGGTTTTCAGTAAATAAGGAAGAAACAAAAAATTCTTATGTAAAATTTTCAAAAATATTCCTTATTAAATTTTTTCGGGCGAGCGACCGACCGAAGGGAGGGAAGCGAGACCAAAGAAAAAATTGGGTGGGTGGAGGGAGAATGAATTTTTGAAAATTTTAAAAACACTTAAGTTTT
>JANQIY010000141.1 GCA_028281965.1 Candidatus Gastranaerophilales bacterium | reverse complement strand
ATTTAAATGGAAAAATATAAAAATTTAAAATGGCCCCCAGTCGGCCATTTTCAAATGAAATTTGATAAAATTTGCATGGACCCATCTGAATAATACCTGTAAGAAGTGTATAAATTTTTGAAGAAGTTTGATGAACGGAATTTAAGATATCAGCCTTGACGGACGGACGGACGGACGGACGGAGTCCAATCCATTATCCCACCCGAAAATTTTTCGGTGTGGGATAATAACACCATCATCATATCCACTGTACAAAAAAAAAGGAAAAAAAAAATTTTAACATCACAATATTACTACTTCTTCAGTACTTATTTATTATCTTTTATCACAGGCTTAATGTCACCTAATTCAACTGGTTTAGATGGTTGGTCATCACCTGATTTTTTACTACCAGAATCTTTTAATTCTTGATTTGCTTTAGGACTCTCTGATTTTCCACCAGAACTCTCTCTCTTTGGTTCCTGTTTGGTTTGTTGATCAATTTTCTGCTCCTTTGGTTTCTTTTCTGCCTTTTCTATTTCATTGTCTTTGGTCTGTGGTAATTTTTCTTCTTTCTTATTGTTATCTTTTGATCCAGTTTCTTCCACTTTTGACACATTGTCTTGACTGGTGTTTTCCAGTTGTATCGACTTGCCCTGACCAGTTTGTTGCGGTTTCGGTGACTTGTCTTGACTGGTTTTTTCAGGTTCTTTAACCTGTTGTTCACTCTTTCCTTTGGATCCATGTATTTCTTGCTCTTTTTTCTCGGAATTTTCAAGTTCTGCTGCATAGTGAGGGTTCCCTTTATCTCCAGTTATTGGTGCTTTTTCAGGAACCACTTTGTCACTTTCTACAGTTTTTCCACCTGAAGTTTGCTGTACATTTTTAACAACAACCTCGGGTTTATTATTTGGTAAAACTTGTGTTATCTTTTCTAATTCCGCGGCATAATAAGGATTCCCTTTATCGCCAGTTATTGAAGCTTTTTCGGGAACCACTTTGGGTGGAGTTACAGATTTTGACGCAGTGGTTTTTTGCACATTTTCAACAGCAATCACAGGTTCATTTCTAGTATTTTCTAATTCTGCAGCATAATAAGGGTTCCCTTTATCTCCAGTTATTGGTGCTTTTTCGGGAACCACTTTGGTACTTTCTGCAGTTTTTGCTACTGAAGTTTGTTGAACATTTTTGGCAACAACCTCAGGCTTCTTATCTGTTGAAACATCTGTAGTTTTTTCTAACTCCGCGGCGTAATATGAATTCCCTTTATCACCAGTTATTGCAGCCTTTTCAGGAACCATTTTGGGAGGAGATAAAGGTTTTGCCGATGCAGTTTGTTGCACATTTTTAACGGCAATCACAGGTTCTGTTATCATTTTTCCAGTGTTTTCTAATTCTGCTGCGTAGTAGGGGTTCCCTTTGTCACCAGTTATTGGAGCCTTTTCAGGAACCACTTTGGGGGGAGATACAGGTTTTGCAGCTGCGGTTTGTTGCACATTTTTAACGGCAATCACAGATTCTGTTCCCGCTTTTCCAGTGTTTTCTAATTCTGCTGCGTAGTAGGGGTTCCCTTTATCTCCAGTTATTGATGCTTTTTCAGGAACCACTTTGGGCGGTGATACATTTTTTGCCGCTGCAGTTTGTTGCACATTTTTAACAGCAATCATAGGTTCCCCTTTATCTTTTCCTGTCTCTTCTAATTCTGCTGCATAGTATGGGTTCCCTTTATCGCCAGTTATTGGCGCTTTTTCAGGAACCACTTTGATACTTTCGGCAGTCTTTCCTGCTGACGTTTGCTGTACATTTTTCACAGCAATCTCAGGTTTATTGTCTGGTGAAATTTGAGTAGTCTTTTCTAATTCTGCTGCATAAGATGGGTTCCCTTTATCACCAGTTATTGAAGCTTTTTCGGGAACAACTTTGGAAGGAGTAACAGGCTTTGCTGCTGCAGTTTGTTGCACATTTTTCACAGCAATCAAAGGCTCTCCTACAGCTTTTTCAATGTTTTCCAATTCTGCTGCATAGTAAGGATTCCCTTTATCACCCGTTATTGGAGCCTTTTCTGGAACAACTTTGGAAGGAGTTACAGATTTTGCCACTGCAGTTTGTTGAACATTTTGAACAGCAATCGCAGGTTCTACTCCAGCTTTAGTATCCAATAATAAATCGTCAGTATTTTCCAATTCTGCGGCATAATATGGGTTCCCTTTATCACCAGTTATTGAGGCTTTCTCAGGAACCACTTT
>JANQIY010000089.1 GCA_028281965.1 Candidatus Gastranaerophilales bacterium | reverse complement strand
TGAAGGTGGGCGGCGGCTTCATGAATGAGGCTGTGCTCCCGCTAACGCAGAGCCGCCGCCTCTTTTTTTATAAATTTTAAGGAATTTTTATCAAGCTATGATTGATTTTTAGCTAGCCCATCATTGGGGTTATTTAATTTCCGGATAGGCTCTTTAATTAAGCTTTAGCCCGTACAGGTCAAAATCTTTATTATCAAGTATATATAGACCTTTTGACTCGAATTTCATGCTTATATCTGTCTTAAGGTTTTCCAGTTTTTGCCTTAAAACACTCGTGATAAAAATTTCTTCCTTGCCAACCAGGTTAAGAATTTTTTTTGTAAGGTGAAGGTCTGTTTTTGCGGTTGTAAGATTATAGCTACAATTACAGGCAACCGCATAGGTAAATATTGTGTTTAAATCATCAGCGGTTCCCTTGTTAATTTCCGCAATTTTTTCATTTAAATAATGCAGGTAAAGCAGGAATTGTTCTGTATCGGTAAAGAAAAAATTAACGATGCCTTCTCCCGCGTCAAAATCTTTATATTCGCTACCGGAAAAGTTTTTTGCAATATTTTTTATGGTATTCTCGTAAGAATCAATAAGTCCTACAGTAAAAGAATCCCCGCCATTGTTTATCAAATAAGTGTCGTGTTGCTGGATTTTTTTAAGCTCAAGCATTACATATAAAATTTTATTTTTGCTGAGCTCCCGGAGTTGGGATTCTCTTTTTTGAGCCAGTGTTTTCTTTTCTTTTTGTTCCAGGAATTGAATTTTTGCTCTTTCAAGGTTTTCTTCTATAAAATCGAGAACTTTTATAGACAATATAAGCAGCATAGCAAAAGCTACAACTGACCCGGCCAGTATAACAGGGGTATAATCAGCTTCTGTACCATTAAAAGTAAACTGAAAATTAAAATATTTGTCTATAATAATAACCAGAGGAATAACCAGCACTCCTAAAGCCGCTTTTAAAGGATTTATAGCATTAAGTTCTATAAGGCTTACAGCCCAATAAATCATTATTATTGGTAAATAAAGCCACATCAGCCCTTCAAGAATTTTAATTATGGTTTTTAGATGTTTTATCATTTTTTGCCCTAATCTAATCTAGCCCTTAAGTTATCTTTTCCAATATTAATAATATAACTATAAGATAAAATTCAGAAAAAAATAACTATTTACTTAAAATTACTAAAAACAAAGTATAAAACCCGCGCGGGTTATATGGTTAAATTGTCTATAAGCCTTACTCCGTCTATCTTTACAGCTATCGCAACAAGTGAATTTTGTTTTATTTTATCAACGGGCATTAAGGTTTCAAAGTCGTAAACTTCAAAATATTCAATTTCCAGATCCCGGTGAAGAAGGGATTCTGACTCTTCTATTGCCCGGAAAACCGAGTCAACCCCGGAAATATATAATTCTTTCATTTTTTTTAAGGCTTTATAAATACTTACAGCTTTTTTTCTGCTTTCTTCGCTGAGGTATTTGTTTCTAGAGCTGCATGCCAGCCCGTCAGGCTCTCTAACTATGGGGCAAGGCACTATTTGCACGGGAATATTTAAGTCTTGCACCATTTTTTTAATTATGACAAGCTGCTGGGCATCTTTTTGCCCAAAATATGCCTTATCCGGATTAATTATATTAAACAGCTTTAAAACTACCGTCGCAACCCCGTTGAAATGCCCTATCCGGGATTTCCCGCAAAGCTTGTCCTGATAAAATTTCGGGGGAACTATGGCTGTAAAGTCGTTGTAACACATACCCTGTGGATACATTTCTTCCGGAGAGGGGGCAAAAATCAGGTTAACACCTTGTTTTGTACAGATTTTTCTGTCTTCTTCCGGTTGTCTTGGGTATTTATCAAAGTCTTCCTTCGGGCCAAACTGGGTAGGGTTTACAAAAATACTGACTATAACGATATCGCAATCCTGCCTGGCTTTTGCTATCAAGCTCTCATGGCCAACATGAAGAGCTCCCATAGTTGGCACAAAACCGATTATTGCGTTTTTATCCCTGAATTTCTTTATTTCCTGCCGAATTTCAGCTATGTTATCGATAATTCCGGTTTCAAGAGTGTTTTCCATAAATTATCTTCCGGATTTAAGGCTTTCCAATTTTTGTTTTTCGTTTTCATTCAGGTTAAAAACTTCTGCTTCGGAAGGAAAAGCGCCTTCTTGCACGTCGTTTTTATAGCAATTAACGGCGTTTCTTACAACAGAAGCCACATCAGCGTATTTTCTGGCAAATTTAGGTGTAAAGTCCTCATATTTTCCGGTAATATCGTCTGTAACAAGGATTTGCCCGCTGCAAAACCTGCCTGCGCCAATACCTATAGTAGGAATATCAAGTTTTTCGGTAATTATTTTCGCGCATTCTTCGGGAACCATCTCCAGTACAAGCCCAAAAGCTCCTGCTTCCTGCAATTCAAACGCTTGCTTAAGAATTTCTTCCAGAGCTTCCTGATTTTTACCCTGCACGTTATACCCGCCCAATGTATGCAAAAACTGTGGAGTAAACCCAAGATGGGAAAGCACGGGGATTCCTGACTCCACACACCTTTTTGTCACGTTGATAATATGTTCATATCCGCCTTCCAGTTTGACTGCATAGGCTCCAGCTTCTTTTATAAACCTTCCTGCGTTGATTAAAGCGTCTTTAACATCCGATTGATAGCTCATAAAAGGCATATCAACCACGATTAACGCCCGCTCAACTCCTCCGGAAACCGCCCGGGTATGATGCAACATTTCTTCCATTCCTACAGAGTGCGTGGTTTTATGCCCGAGGGCCACCATTGCCAGCGAGTCGCCTACAAGAATAATGTCTATTCCCGCTTCATCAAGGATTTTAGCCGTGGAATAGTCATAAGCGGTTAAAACAGTGATTTTTTTATTCTCTGCCCTGTATTTTTTTATGGTATTTAAGGTTACTTTCTCAGATTTTTTCATTACAGTAAAATTTTATCCTCCAAAGAGTCGGACCTTTTTTCCAGATCGTCGTCAATGTTATTTTTCCTGTTGTTTCCTTTAAACCACTCGCTGATAATTTTTGCAATCCTGTGGGGACTGTGTCTTACAAACCCTTCGCCGTTTTCTTCTATAAGCCTCTTGGTGAGGATTTCCACTCCCAACTCTTTAATTTTTTCAGAATCAAGGTCTACAGGAAATGAATCAGCTGCTTCGTACTTCATTGCAAGGTTCTTAGGCAGGTTATCATTTACAATAACAGTGTCAATAATATTATCATGCTTTGAATGCTCAAGAATAGCCTTAACGTGGTCGGATACAGTATAGTTATCCGTTTCACCGGGTTGTGTCATTATATTGCAGATATAAAACTTCTTTGCCATAGATTTTGATATCGCTTCGGAGGTTTCTTCAATAAGCAGGTTAGGTATCACGCTTGTATAAAGGCTTCCCGGCCCCATAATTAGGATATCCGCTTCATTTATAGCTTCAATAACTTCATCAAGCGCTTTTAATTTTTCAGGGGTAGCTTTCAATCGGATAATTTTCCCGTTAGCTTCGGGGATATTGGATTCTCCATAAATTATCCTGCCATCATCAAGCTCTGCGATAAGTTTCATGTCATCAAGCGTGGAAGGGAGGACGCGGCCTCTAATTGACAGTACTTTTGATGACTCTTTCACCGCAGAGACCATATCTCCGGTGATTGCACAAAGCGCCGTCAGGAACAGGTTGCCAAAACTATGGCCTTCCAGGCCGTTTCCGGTCTTAAACCTGTATTGAAATAGCTCTGTAACAAGGTTTTCTTCATTTGCAAGCCCTGCTATACAGTTCCTGATATCGCCGGGAGGCAAAATTCCCATTTCTTCCCTTAACCTGCCTGAGCTTCCCCCGTCATCGCCTACTGTAACAACAGCAGTTATATTTCCGGTAATGTGTTTTAACCCTTTTAAAATGGTGGAAAGGCCTGTACCTCCGCCTATAGCTACAATTTTAGGGCCACGGCTAAGTTTTCTCTGGACGTACAAATTCTCAAGAAGATGAGCATCCGGCTTTATCGCATTAATTATAGAACTATTCGTCCGTTTCCAGCCCCACAGAAAGAAAACAAGGCCCAAAGCAAAAATAACCGAGCCGGTTATTTCAGAATGGGATGTTTTTGCAAGGGATTTTATAAACTCTATTGTATAATGAACAGGGTGCAGCTCCAGCAGGATTGCCGCTCCTAAAACAACCATAGCCGTCCCGGTAAAGGTTATAAACATCCATCTTTTTATTTCCAGGCCCGGCATAAACCAGGTTAAAAATATAGGTTTATCTTTTCTTCTTTTGCTAATCAATTTTTACCTCTGGAATAAAAATTTATTAAAAATAACGGATTTTAAAGCCAATACGTTGTATATAGAGGAATTATCTTATATTTTCAACCTTAAATCAGCGGGTTTTTTTAAAATAGTTACATAATGATACACAAAATCAGGCCAAAATAACAGAACTTTTATATTATTTAACTCGAGTTGCTAATTGCATGTATGCAACATTTGCCAAAACCCACCCACAGCCACCCTAAAGGAGGAAAAGAGGCTCCGCCTCTTTTCGATTCTCTATAATTTTTTGGCAAATGTTGCATAGTCATATCCTGGCTTTTGGCTAATTAGCAACTCAAGTTTAATATCATAAGAGATTATATCTTTGGAAAATCCCTCCTCGCAAGTGTTTACTCTTACCTGGCTCTTTCTATAAATCATTTTCCGGATAGGTTCTAAAATAAAATAGAAATTTTTGATAAAACTAAACTTTCACAACCTGAATAACCTGTCTGTGAGTTAAGTAAGGTAGATGCTCCTGTGTGATCATTTCCCCCGGCACCAGTACGGGAATTCCCGGCGGGCAGACCGCAATTACCTCAGCGGAAATCCTTCCTACGCTCTCATCTGTCTTTACTTCTTCTTTCCCTGAAATATAAGCCTTCCTTGGAGTGCATACGATTTGAGGAATATGAAACGGCATATACTTTGTTTTTTCAAGATGTGTAATATCAGAATAATTTTTCCTTGCAATGCTCTGAATGCTTTCACAGAAATAATAAAGCTCCTCAGCTGTGTTCCCGATGTTTGAAAGAGCCAGGATTCCTTCATCTGTAGCGGATTCAACTTCAATATTATACTCAATCTCCAGTATGCTCTGAAGCCGCTTACCGCTTAGACCGTCAATAGTTATATATATCTTTGTGTTGTCGATATTGACCCCGTCGCCTGCTGATAAACAATGGACTCCTTTTGTTTCATTAAGAATTCCCCTTACGGCTTCGGCATTTTTTATTGCATAGTCCAGCTTTTTCATCCCATACCCGGAAGAAAGATATGCCCTTGCAGCATCAAGGCTTGCCAGAAGAGTGTATGAAGGACTCGTTGACTGGAGCATTCCAAGGTTAGCTTCCAGCTCTTCAGGGTTAATTTTGCTGTTTTTGGCTATATGCAAAACTGAGCTCTGGGAAAAACTCCCTCCTGTCTTGTGAAGGGAATGGACAACAGCGTCAGCTCCGCACTCAAGGGCTGAAATTGGCAGCTTATCGTTTAATTTCCACAGACAGCCGTGGGCTTCATCTACAATTAATACTACATCCCGAGGTTTGCAAATAGCGGCAATCTTCTCAATATCGCTGAGCACCCCTTCATACGTCGGGTTTGTAATCCATACAGCTGTCACATCGCTGTGTTGATCAAGAAGTTTTTCTATTTCCCCGGGATCAACCTTACCCCAGATTCCCCAGTTATTTAGCCATTGAGGTATAACCCATACCGGATTTGCCCCTGTAAAGGTTAACCCGCTGATTACTGACCTGTGACAGTTCCTGCCTATGATAATTTTTTTATTTTCCTTTGCCGCTGTAAAAGCAAGAGCCATATTTCCTACAGAGGAGCCGTTAATCAGGAAAAATGATTTTTGCACCCCGTACAGGTCCGCCATTAACTCCTGGGCTCTTGCAACCGGGCCGTCTGCCGGGTAAAGCTTACCCAGTCCGCTGAATTCGTCTGTTGTATCCAGGCTGATTATTCTTTCCCCGAATATATCCCTGAATCTTGGAAGAACACCTTCCCCACCGGCATGTCCTGGAATATGAAGGGAGATTGACGGGGTTTTAAAAGCTTTTTCAATTGCATCAAGTATAGGCGTTTCAATATTGTTTAAATCACCGGCTAAAACCTTATTACTGCAATCAATGGCAAAGTTTTTTTCAAAACCGTCGGGCAATATTAAGCTTTTATAGTCGTTTTTCACGCGGATTGCCCTTTTATAACCTGTTACTTGTCCCTAATTTTTAATTTTTATTTCCGTAGTAATTTTATACTGCATTAAAACACATATTGCAAGAATTTTTTCTTCATTGAAATTCATTCTAAGGCCCTTGACTTCATTATTCTTGGCGTTGCAAGTTTTACGAATTGAAAAAATGTAATTAACCTGAATGACGGGTTAGCTAAAAACCAGTTATAGATTTTTGAAAAATTCTTAACCTGTCATTGGGGTTAAATATAAAAAAAAGTTGACAAATGAACATAATAAAATACATAATTTAGTTGT
Organism: Candidatus Gastranaerophilales bacterium; assembly: GCA_028281965.1. Classification (GTDB taxonomy): domain Bacteria; phylum Cyanobacteriota; class Vampirovibrionia; order Gastranaerophilales; family UBA9971; genus JANQEB01. The sequence goes on along the minus strand of JANQIY010000089.1, from coordinate 3,555 downwards.
CATGATAATTATATTATTGAGATATAAAAATATATGGACAAATTTGACTTAACGGACTCACTGGGATTTATTTTGAACAAAGTAAGCGGAAAATTAAAAAATGAACTGCTCCAGGAATTTAAAGAATATGATATAACAACTGAGCAGTGGGTAGTTCTTAATTTTCTGGGGGAAAGTGACGGCTTGCCTCCTAATGTATTAGCAGCTCTAACACATAAAGATAAGCCTAATATTAATAGAATCCTTGATAAATTAAAAAGTAAAAAATTGATAATTTGTAAGCCTCACCCCGCCGACGGAAGGTCTATACAGGTATTTTTAACCGATTCAGGAAGAACCCTGCTCGGCTTGTTGATTCCCAAAGCAGTCGGATTGCTGAATAAAGCAACAAAATCAATTGATGAGATTAAAATAAATGAACTTAAAGTAATTTTAAATCAAATTTATAATAACTTAGTTTAGTATTTTATCATTGTAACCGTAAAGAAAATAATTATTAAAAATGGAGGTATAAAAATGAAACTTTTAAATAAAACCACAGCCAGCCTGGCTTTTTTGATTATAGTTCTTCATATGGTTTCCAGTGTTTCTGTTGGAATTATGGGAGATCATTTAATGATAATTAAAGTAAAACAATTAATGTTTTATTCTTTGCCGATTCTGATAGTAGCAATGGGTTTTACCGTTATTTCGGGAAAAAAGCTGTCTCTCCCGATTGTAAGAGATAACAAGCTTAAATGGATTGCTGTTGCTTCTAATGCTTTTATCTTTCTTATTCCACTATCAATTGTTTTGTATATTATGTCTCAACAAAATAAGATAAATGATTTGTTCTACGCTTTGGAGACAATAGAAATTATTTGTGGAAGTATAAATATTTACCTTTTAATTAAAATCTTTTCTAATGCTCAATGGTTTAATAAATAACTCGAGTCGCCAACTAACCAAAAGCAAGGATAAGAGTGTTATTTTAACCACAGGTCATTAAATAGGTATAGCTTCTGAACTGACCCGGTTTTTGATTAAAAAGTCGGTTATTTCTCTTACTGCTCCTTTACCGCCTTCTTTTGAAGAAATAAAATGACATATCTGCTTTATTTCATCTACTGCGTCATAAGGACAAAATGCCAACCCTACCTGCTCAAGCACGGATTTATCAGGTAAATCATCCCCAACATAAGCAATTTCCGATAGTTTAAGATCATATTTTTTTATAAGAAATTTTATAACCTCGAACTTGTTTTTTGCGCCCTGGAAAACTTCCTTTATTTTAAGTTCTTCAGCTCTTCCGGCGACTATAGATGATTCTCTTGCCGTAATGACGGCTGTAATAAATCCGCTTTTGTTCATAAGGTCAATCCCCTGACCGTCTTTGGCGTTAAAAACCTTGATTTCATCACCTGATGAGGTATAAATAATTTCCCCGTTAGTTAAAACCCCGTCTACATCAAAGGCAAAAAGCTTGATCCCGGCTAAAATTTCTTCCATTTGCTCTAAATAGCGGTTTTGTATCATTTTTACGCAACCCCGGCTTTTAAAAGGTCATGAATATGTATAATCCCTTCAGGAATCCTGTCTTCTGACAAAATCACAAGCGATGTAATGGAATACTGCTCCATTATCTGGAGTGCTTTTGCTGCAAGGTCATCTTTTTGTATAGTTTTCGGGTTTTTAGTCATTACGTCTTTTATTGTTAAATCAGAAATATTATCGTGATTTTGCACGGTCCTTCTTATGTCTCCATCTGTAAAGATCCCTTCAAGCCTGCCTGAAGAGTCTGTAATCAGCGCCAGGCCAAGACCTTTCTCGGAAATCACGTTAATTGCCTTTTTAAATGAGCTGGCGGGGGTTAAAACAGGAAGGTTTTCACCTTTTATCATAAGGTCTTCAACTTTCCAGAGAAGCTTCTTGCCAAGAGAACCTGACGGGTGAAACATAAAAAAGTCTTCAGGCGAGAAATTTCTTTTCCTCAAAAGACATACAGCAAGAGCATCACCCATGGCAAGTGTAGCAGTAGTGCTTGCGGTAGGGGCAAGGTTAAGGGGGCAGGCTTCTTTTTCCACTGAGATATCGAGAGTAACATCGCTTTTCTGAGCAAGCGTGGATGATAACGTCCCTGTAAGCGCAATCATTTTAACCCCGAGACGTTTTATAAAAGGCAAGAGTTGCAACAGCTCTGAGGTTTCGCCGCTGTTTGAAATTGCAAGAATAACATCATCCTTTGTAAGAACGCCTGAATCCCCGTGAGTGCTTTCTGCAGGGTGTAAAAAGAATGACGGGGTGCCTGTGCTTGAGAATGTCGCGGAAATTTTCTTTCCTATCAGCCCGGATTTACCCATTCCTGTAACAACTACTCTTGCCTTGCAGTTATACAGAATATCTATTGCTGTTTCAAAATTACCATCAAGCCTTTCTATCAGCTTGTTTATAGAGGAAGATTCTATAGTTAAGACTTCTTTAGCTGCTTTAACCATATCTTGTCCGACTAAGACTTTACTCACAGGCTTTACTCCGTTATTTTAGCATTTTATTTACACTGGCCTTTATAATTTTTATAGATATTATTATTCAACGGTAAAAAATATTTTTCAATTTGATTTTTAATACCACTATTAATAAATTGTTTGTTAAGGGAATAAAAAATAATTTATTTAAATTTATAATCATATAAAATAACCTGATTTTCCTGCTAAACAGAGTTTATGGACTTTAGCTAAAATTCCGTCAGCCTTAAAAGGATGAGAATAGATAAAATGCAAAAAGAGGACTTAAAGAATGACTAAGTCTCTAGAGAAATATATATTTACCATCAACTGGAATGATGAACTTATTTTAGGGGTTGAAGAAATAGATAATCAACACAGGAAACTCGCTGATGCTGTAAATGAAAATTATAAACTTTACACAACTCCAACCAGCGAAAATGTCTTAATTGAAGCAATGGATAAATTAATAAACTTATTTGCGAACCACTTTGATAAAGAATATGAAATACTGGAAAAATATGATGTAAGCAATAAAGAAGAACAACTTGAAGATCATGAGAAAATTCTTTCAGAATTGTGTGAAATAAGAACACAAGAAAGTATGCCGGTGCTCGTAAAAGTTATTTTTATAAACCAGATTCTTCTTTATTATTTAAAAGAACATCTTTTAAAAGAAGATAAAGAAAGCATTATGGAAATTAAAGCCAAAAGAGCGAATTCATAAAAATAAGGAATAAAGAAAAAATTCTTACACATCGTGTCATGCCGCACTTGATGCGGCATCTATCCGGCAAACATAATAGACAATAGCCCTAACTAAATAGAACCCGCATCAGATACGAGGGTGACACTTACGTAAAAACTTTTTCAATCTTCCTTATATCACAAAATGCCTTGCCTCCCGATACTGAGTTGATAATATCCAAAATTGTCATTGCTAAATGACAATGATGAACTTCATCAATACTTTTGAGACTGCTTCTAAATAACTTGAGTTGCTAATTAGCCAAAAGCCAGGATATGACTATGCAACATTTGCCAAAAAATTATAGAGAATCGAAAAGAGGCG
>JANQIY010000088.1 GCA_028281965.1 Candidatus Gastranaerophilales bacterium | reverse complement strand
TACAAACGGGTCTGCTGAAAGAACCGCTATTCAGTCTGAAGTCCAGCAAAGGGTAGATGAGATCGACAGGTTAGCATCTAACTCCGCATTTAACCAGATTAAACTTCTGGATGGAAGCCAGTCTTCACTTTCAATACAGATTGGCGCTAATGCGGACGCCGCATTAAACGCGATTGACATTGCCAGCGGCAGCGTTAACCCGTTAGATGCTGCTGACGCTGCTTCACTGGGATTGAACGCAGTAGCAGGTTCTTTTGATGACACAAGCGCCGTCACAGGCTTCTTAACAAGTGTTGATACAGCTATTGAAGCCGTTTCAGAAAGAAGGTCAACAATCGGTTCTTACCAGAACAGGTTAGAATCAGCTATCGAAAGTTTGAACATTCAGTATGAGAACATGTCAGCATCTGAATCCAGAATCAGAGACGTTGACGTAGCAGATGAAGCCGCATCACTCACGAGAGACCAGATATTACAGCAAGCTTCAGCTACGCTTCTCGCCCAGGCAAATCAGGCGCCAAGTATTGCATTAAGCTTGATATAATTTTAAAAACTAACGAAATGTAAACTTTTTATAAACAGGAATGCATACAATCAATAGGGAAAATGAAACCCAACTTACGTATCGTCGTTAACAATTAAATTCCAGTTCTGTCCATAACCTATCAGGGGAAGGGCAGAATTGGAATTTTCTTATCAAAAACAGGAGTATTTATGATTTTTACTGTTAAAAAAGTTAAAAACACAAATATTGTGTGTATTCATACAAAAAAGTTTTCTGAGGCTGAATGCCTACAGGTATACAGGTTTATTTCCAGGCAGGTAAGGCTTAAAAATAGGTATATAATGCTAAAACTTAACCAAAACCTTATCTTAAATAACTTTTTTGTAGAAATGCTTCTCTCAATCAGGAGAATTTGCGACAAAAATAACGCTGAAATTTCTTTATGCGACATAACCCCTGATAATTTATGTATTCTTTATCTTTTAAAATTGGACAAATTTTTTGAATTTTATGAAAACGAATATGACGCATTTATGCGTGAAAACAGGTTTGTAAAAAGGTATTTACGAGCTGTTTAGAAGCTTTAGGTATAAAAGTATCAAAATTTATGAATTATATTGAAACTCGAGTTGCTAATTGCATGTATGCAACATTTGCCAAAACCCACCCACAGCCACCCTAAAGGTGGAAAAGAGGCTCCGCCTCTTTTCGATTCTCTATAATTTTTTGGCAAATGTTGCATAGTCATATCTTGGCTTTTGGCTAATTAGCAACTCAAGTTATT
>JANQIY010000084.1 GCA_028281965.1 Candidatus Gastranaerophilales bacterium | reverse complement strand
AAAACAACAAACTAGCCCCCTCCCTTTAGAAGGGAGGGGGTTGGGGGTGGGTTGTAAAATTTTCGATTTTACAAATTAATTCGCGACTCGAGTTAATTAACCCCCATGACGGGTTAATTTAAAATTTCCTGAAAAACCTGCCTGGACAATTTTTAAAGTTAATGATGACTGTATGTTAAATTGCTATTTTACTATGGTGAAAGCGATTATCTGGTCTTCAAAAAGGTTTAACCAGTCATAAGCAGAATCGGTACACTCATTTTCTATTAAAAGCGGGCTAATAATAGGGTTTTTAATAGAAACTATACCTTTTTCAATTCGCTCACTGTCTTTAAACAAAGTACCCATTACTTTAAATGAATCTGTCCATACTTCAATTTCATCACTGCCGGTCATTTCTGCTATTTCAATTATTTTTCTCAATTTTGACATAATTTTTATCCTCTTTTTCCTACCATATTTTTCTTTTTTTTATTCTACCATGATATTAAATATGAACCCATTCCGAATAATTTCAATTTAAACAGGCTAAGAAGACCAGCTAATTGTTAAATCAAATACTAAATTTTATTATTTAGTTGAAAAAGAACAGTGGGGGATTTCTGATAAATTTTTGCATGAATGAGGTTTGTATATGAATTTCAATGATTTTAAGGATTTAATTAGAAACAACGCCAAAAACGGCAGAAAAACCGAATTTATGAAAGTAACACTTTCTATAGACGATTACAGGAAATCAACGCCTACCGATTATGGAGTAGACGAAACTTTTTTGGCTGACTTTGACAGGGGTACAGGTGATTACATTATATACTATCCCGATAAAGAGGAAGAAATAAGGCTAAAAAGCAGTGAAGCGGAAGAAGAATTTTATGAAAAGCGTTGGGGTACTTACATTCATAAGTAGCTAAGAAAAAACTGTGCTGTTAAAATCCGCAGAACTTAATCTTCCCGGGCTTTTAGAAGCAGTTTGGTTAAAACCCTATACGCCTGTTCTGCGAAGCAGGCAAAGTGGACAGCGAAGCCTCTTTTCGATTCCCTATAATTTTTTGGCATGAATGAGCTTTAAAATGACCGGCAAAGCCGGACCATTTTACGCTCCCGCTTGTATGATTAATTCCAGTTAAAATTAAAGAGAATTAGTA
>JANQIY010000080.1 GCA_028281965.1 Candidatus Gastranaerophilales bacterium | reverse complement strand
TTATACAAGAAAAACACTTGCTTTTTCAAAGTCAGATTACTGGCACGACCTTGTAACACACCTTTTTATCATACATTACAATTTATCATTAAGAATTTAACCACTACCGAAAAAAGATATCCTTTTGAAGTAGAGTGATAAAAATTAATTTTCTGCCAGGATTTTATTCCATTCAACAACTGCCCTGTCCAGTGCCTGAGCGGGCGTTTTTTGCCCCAGCATAACTTCCTGGGTCATATAATCTATAATTTCATATAAATCTTTCCTATTTTCCATGGCAGGAATTGGTGTTAACGTGTCCTTAAGCTGCTTTGCGCTAATTACACGGCTTTTTGTTGTTAAATCATCCGTATCCACCACAGTAAAATAATCAGAAGCAAGGGCATGTTTTTCAGAAGGCAGTATAGGCGCAAGTTTTGCAAATTCCAGCTGGTTGGCGGCATTGGTTAAAAACAGCGCAAATTTCAACGCTTCTTTCTGGTGCCTGCTTTTTGCGGGAATTACTAGGTTCATAATGGAAAACCCTGCTTTTCCCGCTGAACCCTTCAACTGGGAAGAAACACCAAGTTTTTCATAAATTTGCGGGGAATTTTGCTTTATTATGTTTAAAAAATTCGCTCCAGCCTCTATGAATGCGGTTTCACCGGACAGAAACTTCTCCAGCGCTTCTCTATGCCCCTGTGTAATTGACTCAGCCGGAATATATTGCCTTTGATAAAGCTTTTTCCAGAAATTAAGAACCTCCTCTGCCTGCGAGGTATTAAATACAGCTTCTGTTTTAGCTTTATTTACCACCGGAATCCCATATTTATTAAACATTTTGAGCATTTTGCCGTTTTCGGCCAAGGGCAGCATTAATACGTATTTACCTGTTTTTTGCCTGATATTTCCTGCAATCTCACCCAGCTCAAGGTATGTTTGAGGGATTTTACTTATCCCTGCTTTATTTAAGATGTCTTTATTATAAAAAATCACTGCTGATGTGATATACCAGGGAATTCCATAGATAAAACCGTTTATACTGGAGGATTTCCATGCCATCTTCAGGTAATTATCATATTCCTTCCGGGAAATCATCGGGCTAATGGAGGTTAAAGCGCCTTTGGAAGCGAGAGTTGCCCCAAAATCCGGGTTCATATTAATCAGGTCCGGTACATCTTTGCTCAAAATTGCGGCCAGCGCTCGTTTTTCTCCCTGAGAAAATGGTACATCAACCCATTTAATCTTTATATCCGGGTTGAGTTCCTCATACCGGTCTATAACGTTATTGATATAGCCTGAAAATCCTGAAAGCTGTAATGTCCAGAATTCTATCTCCTTGACAGGCTTAACTGGTGAGATTTTGCCACAGCCAGTCAAAATAAGAAAAAATATTACAAATATGATTAATCTTTTTTTCATAAAATATTAACGTTATTGTTAGCCTGAAACATTATAGCCGTTTTTAACCATATTTTCACTTCCGCATTTTGTGCAAAATCCTGCCATAAAGCTATTCCTTTTGTCATCCTGAACCGCTGACCGAATGTTATAATCAGTGAAGCAGTATGAAGGATTTTTCAAACAAAACTGATAAGCCTCTTCGCATCGCATGCACACAAATCAAAGCAAATTTCCTCCCCCGGCTCAGAGTGAAACAACCATTATTTCATTAAACCGCTACCTAAAATTCTTTTGAGGAAGTAGCAAAAAATTTGGTAGTGGTTAATAAATCATAATAAACTTCTGACACACCTTACCGCAAATGCACGTTGAGGAGTGCTATAATCGGTAGGACCTTTCCATTCAAAGTGGTGGTAGTAGTAATCGCGGAAGTTACTACCAATAGGCACTGCTGTCCATAAGTGGTCCGGAGTGCAGGTAACACCGTTGTCGACGCCGGGACAACCGTTATGGCTCCAGCACTTTGGTGTGGAATGATTGCCAGTGTAGTAACCGCAAAGATCAAGATTATCATACGCTTTGGTGGTAAGATAGCTATTGGAGGCGGGATTTGTACGCCAGCTCTGCATTTCATCAAGAGTCGGCAGGCGCCAGCCTGTTGAGTTTTCTGTGCATTCACCGTCAACACCGGCACATCCCTCTCCGTATTTTCCAGGATTGACTCCGTTCAGGGCATGACAAGCTTTTACCGCAGCGGGATGATTGCATATATACTTATCAGTAGTTCCTACGGGGTGTCCCGGCACAGGATTTCCGCATCCTGAATGTTTACAATTAACTTCTGCTCCATACCAGCATCCGGGTTCTTCATCTCCACAGATGTTACCATCACCGCAAGGGTTTTCTCCACTATCGGCAATATTGTCATGATATGCCTGATTACAGTTTGTTACTTCAAAATCATAACTTAACCCTGTATCTGCAGCAAAAAAAGTCGTAGTAGCTCCGTTAGGATTAAAACAAGTATTCAAAGGCCCTACTGGACATATCGAACTAACAAGGTGAGGAGGAACATCCCCTTCAGCTGTCAGGTGATAATGACTTCCCTCAATCATTTCGGGCCAGGCTGAGAGAATCTCATCACAATCCCGGTTGTAATTCTCTGTACGCCCGTATGCACAATCCCCAGGCACATATTCATTCGCAGGAATATCCCCTTCAGCAGTGGTATTATACCCGCAGCCTGTTATTGCCGCACTGGCTATGGTTGAGGTATTACAGTAAACTGTTACAGGGCTGCCTGCCCCGCCGTGGGTTAACTCAAAGTTCCCGGTAGGAGCAGCGTCCCACTCTGTTTTTACCTGTACACAGCTCCGGTTATAACCATTAATATGCCCCACCTCACAATCCCTGGATATATGCGGCGCAGCTGTATCGTACCCGCAACCGGATATAGCGGCGGATGCCAGGTTTGTCATATCGCAATAAACATCTATAGGAGTATTACCGGGCTCTGCAGGGTCACCTTTAGCAGTCAGCCTATAAATCACGCTATCAGCTTCATCCCAGACTGATTTTACCTGGGTGCAGCTTCTGTTGTATTGCTTATCATAGCAATACTCACAGGCAAATTCATTGCCGCTGTTACACTGCTTTATCCACCAGGCTATATTTAAATCCAATAACTCACAGGCTATATTATCTCCCAGGTTTTGCGATGCAGGATTAGGTTTCTGGTCATTAAAGCAGGCATAATTCACTTCATTTACAAGATTTGTTATGTTTTTGGTAAGTAAACCCTCTAGCTTGTCTTTAATATATACTGCTCCCGGAGTTGCACCTAAGTATTGATGCAGGTAATAAGTTAAATCCAGGAAATTATCCTCATCATCACAATAAGGTTCTGAGCTTTTGCCTGATTTCCAGCAATCATTTATGAAATAATCGCAGGCTTTTTCTCCTCCCAGGTCACACGCTGTGCGGAGTAGTTTTTTAGCTTTTGCCTTCAGGGAACCTGCTCCGTTTTTTGCGTACCATTTTGCTGTTTTCAAAGCCTTGCCCCTGTTATGTTGAACATCTGTTACCGCAGCCCGGCACTTTGTGCCCTCGGCGGGAATCTCTGTAGTCCCGTCGGCTTCTTTATACCAATCAGCAGGGCTTTCAGTTATACAGATTATCGTGTTTTTGTCAACGCCTGTTTTGTTCTGAGACATTTTTGTCATAAAAGGCATTACCGATACTGTTACTATTCCTATCAGCACCAGCGCCACTAAAACTTCTACAAGGGAAAAACCTTCGTTTTTAAGCATATTCATAAACTCCGTTTAACCAGGTAGTTTTTAAGAACTCTTTTGTACAAAAATCTGCATGAAATATTTCTACTGTTTTGCATAAAAAACAGACAAAAAAACACTCTTCACAAAAAAGAACTAAAAAATATTTTTAGCTCAAATTAACTATAGAAAATACACTATTATCATTATTCCATATAACTATAACGCTGTCAATACATAGATTTACATGATTTAAATCATGCAAATTCATGTGTTATATGAGATATAGAAAACAAAAACTTATTTTATTATTTTACTACCTGGATAAAGGATTTAGATATTTTAAACGCCATAATGCAATTATATCATGATTTATAATGATTAAAAATCCTAAAACTTATATATATAAATATACAGGGATCTAATAATATTATTTTCTATTTTACTTAATGCCTAACTTGAATTGATGCTTAGCTCAGGCTTAATATATATTGATAAAATCCGGTTCACAGGATTTCCGTTTTAAAACTTGATAAATTTAATATTGTGTATAAATCTCGTAAGTCCGATTATTATTTTAAATTACTTGAGTTGCTAATTAGCCAAAAGCCAGGATATGACTATGCAACATTTGCCAAAAAATTATAGAGAATCGAAAAGAGGCGCGAAGCAGGCGGCGCTG
>JANQIY010000078.1 GCA_028281965.1 Candidatus Gastranaerophilales bacterium | reverse complement strand
TGGTTCCACGGTGTATTCAAAAATCTATCTCACGTAGGCATATCACCAAGTCAAAGTAACTGAAAGCGACTGGCATTGCACCGCTTTTCAGTCTCGGTGGGGTTTGTACGAGGACACTGTACTACCGTTTGGACTGGTTAACACCCCAGCGACTTTCCAACAACTCATGGACCATGTTATTACAGAAAGACTTGATGTATTTGCAATGGTGTATCTTGACGATATACTGGTTTTCTCGAAAAACGAAGACGACCATGCAGAACACTTGCGTTGGGTGCTTACTAAACTGCGTGAACATAAGCTCAAACCCATTATGACTATTATAAAATAACTTTAGGGGTTTTAAAAAATATAAAACTTCCTATTTTATATAACAATTTATAAAAATGTAGGGAAGCAAGCATTCATGGGTGGGTTTTGGCAAATGTTGCATACATGCAATTAGCAACTCGAGTTTCCTTATATAAATTACCCCAAAAATTACCGTGTAAAGCAATGGTATTTAACCTGTAAAGATTGTTTTTTAGAGTAAGTGCATATAAACATTTTCAAAACATTATATTAAAAGCACTAAAAACCCATGCATTGCTTTTATTTAGAAGTTTTGCAGCCGAAAGCATTTGTATAAATACTTTATATTTGTTTTAGGAGAAAAATAATGAAAATATTGCAAGTCGCGCCCCTGTGGGAAGATGTTCCTCCAAAGACCTATGGCGGAACAGAACTGGTTGTCCATATTTTATGTGAGGAACTGGTTAAAAGAGGTCATGAAGTAACGCTGATTGCTTCAAAATCATCTGAAACCTCAGTAAAAATTGATGCTCCTGTTCATAGAAACCTGAGAAAAATGAATTCCATTATGCCCGGCTTTTATGAAAGCCTGAGCGCCGCAAAAACAATTGAGTTATCAGATGATTTTGACATTATCCACAATCATGCCGGCCTGCCGCTCCTGCCTTACTATAAATTGCTTAAAGCGCCTATGGTAACAACTCTTCACGGAGCGTTTATACTGCAAGAAGAAATAGAGGCTTACAAACGCCTTAAAAATCTTCATTATATTTCAATAAGCGATTCACAGCGCAACGGAAACCCTGATTTAAACTATGTTTCAACAGTCTATAACGGAATTGTAATTGATAATTTTGAATTTCAGGCAGAACCCAACATCAAGGAACCTTACCTGACATTTTTAGGCAGGATTTCTCCGGAAAAAGGGACTCACCTGGCCATAAAACTTGCAAAGGAGACGGGCTGGAAATTAGTCATAGCCGCAAAGGTCGATAAGGTCGACCTGGATTATTATGAAAAGCAAATAAAACCACATATAGACGGCAAACAGATAGTTTATATAGGAGAAGTAGGTCATAAAGCCAAGGTTGAACTTTTAAAAAATTCTCATGCCCTTATTCATGCGGTAACCTGGCCTGAACCTTTCGGGCTTACCATGGCAGAGTCCATGGCCTGCGGAACCCCGGTGCTTGCTCTTAATATGGGGTCTATCCCGGAGGTTATAAAAGATGGCGAAACCGGCTATATTGAAGAAAATATTGACGACTTGATAAAAAAAGTTAAAGATATCGGCAAAATTGATAGATATGCCTGTAGAAAACACCTTGAAGACAATTTTTCAGACAGGCGAATGGTTGAAAACTATATTAAAACTTATAAAAAACTGATTGACTCCCCTAAAATTTCCATCATGAGCACAAACCGTATATCAAAGCTTAAAAGCAATGTTAATAAATAACTTGAGTTGCTAATTAACTTGAGTCGCGAATTAGCCAAAAGCCAGGATATGACTACGTAATTAGAGACTCGAGTTAATTAACCAAAACTAAAAGAGCTGTAATTATATACAGCTCTTTTAGTTTACGTATAAATTTTTGAGATTTATTTTTTCTCTTCTTTAGAAGAGTCAGGTGAAATTTCTATTTCTTTCGCAACTTCGCTGATATGAACCATATAATTATTTGGATCAATCTTCTGCTGTTTTAGTAAATGAATGATTATCTTGATTCCCGCAAGGTTAATCCCTAATTCCCTGGTTAAGTACTGGATGAATTTCCCCCTTTCAATATCGTTAAATGAATATAACCTGCGATTTTTGGGAGACCTTGAAGGGACAAGAATATTTTCGTCATCATAAATTCTAAGAGTTCTTTGGTGAACTTTCAAAATATCAGCCACAACACTGATAGGAAACATTGGTTTGTCCGGATCAAATCCCTTAGAGTCTGGTGAATTTACAAAATTAATTGCCATAATTTTCTTCCTTTTTTTTAATTATTTTTACTACCCAGAATTTGTAAATAAAAAATACTAGCTCTCAAAAATATTTATCTGGTTTACCTGATAATTAAAACATAACACTTTTTGTTAAATGTTTTCAATTATCAAATATAGAGAAAATACAGTTAAACAATAATTAATAATTTGAGTAAATCAAATTTAAAAATATATTATTAACTAGACAGTAATATAACACAAAATTTAAAAATAAAATTTTTTCTTTAGTATTATTTAGTTTTCTAAAACTCTTTTTTGCTTAATACTAAATTAAATGATTAACCATACAATTACATTATAATATAAAACAAAAATAAATTCAATACATTTAACAAATATTTTATTTTTAATTAGTAATTATCTATATATAGATAATAAAATAAAAATATAAATATTATTTATAATAAAATTATTTTTTAAGAATATTTTTTAACATTCTAAAACCGTATTTTGAGTAATTAAAGAACTCTTCCGGGCTTTTAATGTTCTTAAGAGTTTTCAAAATATAAGCCGGGCTTAAACAAACTTCCCTTAAGGCGCTATTTTTTAACTCCAAAATTTCTTCCGAAGACAGATAAAGTGTTCTCACAGCGGGATGAAGATAGGAATCATGTCCTACTGCGCGGCTTTGCAGGAACTCTGTATCTTTTATTTGTTCATAGAACTCTGTCCCTTCAAAGGGAACGGCAATGTGAAACTCAATGAAATCACAGTTAAGCTGCCTGGCAAACTTTACGGTTTCCCTGATATGTTCCCGGTTTTCCCAGGGGAAACCCAGCATATAGTAAGCATAAATTTTAATTTTTGCTTTTTTAATCATCCTGACAGCATCAACGGCATCCTGTTTTGTTGCGCCTTTTTTAATTTTTTTAAGCGTTTCATCGCTTGCTGATTCAATGCCAAGTGCAATAAGCCAGCACCCTGCCTGCTTCATTTTTTGAAGCATATCCTCGTCCAGGGGCTTAACCCTGGCGCTTGTCCCCCAGGAAATTTTCAGGTTTCTGCGAAGAATCTCGTCACACACTTCCATTACCCAATTTTTATCGACGGTAAAAGTATCGGCCTTAAAAAAAAACTCTTTTATATTGTGCTTTTCTACACATTCCTGAAGCTCATCCACAATATTTTTTGAAGAGCGTTTCCTCAGTTTTTTGCCGGAAACAACCGGGGTAAGGCAGTAAAAACACGGGAATGGGCACCCTCTTGCCACACTGATTGTCGCCATGGGTTCCCCGGTATCGGGACGGACGTATAAATTGTTATTCATCAACTCCCTTGCGGGAAACGGCAAATCATCAAGATTTTCTACATATTCATATTCGGCAGTTTTTACCATAGAGTTTTCTTTGCGGTAAAAAATACCTTTTACCTGCCCTGGAGGACCATTTTCCAGATAAGCTTTTAATAGTTCGCCTATAACGAACTCAGCTTCGCCGGAAATTGCATAGTCCATCACGTTATAAATATCCTTGTTAAGTTCTTGCGGGACACAACTAAGAAAATGAGCGCCTTTTGCAATTGAAACCACGTCAGGAAAAAGCTCTTTTGCAATTTTAAACGCTTCCATGTCTTTTTCTATAGTGGCTGTGGTTATACTCATAAGCGCAAAATCCGGCTGGAAGTCCTTAATGTCTTTTATATAGTCCTGCCAGGTTTTGCCCTCTGCGGGATAATCCCTGAGCATGGCTTGCAGTCCGAGATTTTTAGCCACAGCAGCCATATACCCAAGGTCATTACAAGCTCTAAGAGATCCTGACGCGCTACCTTCCATATTTGCCTGGCAACGGTCTTCTCCTCTTTGATAAAGCCCTATTGGCGGGTAAAATAAAAGAATTTTTTTCATTTTTATAAATTATTAAAAATGTTTAACGTTTTATAACCGTATTTTAGCACTGATCAACAAAAAATGTTAAATAACCCCAATGACGGGTTAGCTAAAAAACAATTATAGATTGATATAATTTTCTGAATTTTTCAAAAATCTATATGGAATTGTTAAATTGCGAAGATTGTGTGATTAAAGTCAAGAACATAAAGCAAATTTTTCCTTTTGTTTTTGAGCCCAGTCAACCTGAAAAGGTTGACTGTTTCGTAATATA
>JANQIY010000047.1 GCA_028281965.1 Candidatus Gastranaerophilales bacterium | reverse complement strand
GAATTACCTGTAATTACAGATTTGTCACCCCGTGCTTGACACGGGGTCTAAGCAACTTCGCTATAATACTGATAGCATTTAGTGCTAACTGGATAGATCCCGCATCAAGTGCGGGATGAAATTACCCTCTATGATTAATGTGTCAAAGCACTAAGGAGTAAACAATAAAAACTTAAGTGTTTTTAAAATTTTCAAAAATTCATTCTCCCTCCACCCACCCAATTTTTTCTTTATTCCCTAGCTGAGGCTTTACAGGGGTAAAAACTTGCTTAAACCAGCGTAATGAGAATTTTCCAGGATCTTTAAAAATGCTTCTTTCCAGTAAGAACGGTTATAACACTCAATAATCCGGCCGTTTTTGATCCTGTCTTCATTAAACCAGGTTATATTCTCAAGAGCATCCTCGGCCCCGTTATCAAAAGGAACTTCCAGGCCATAGCGGGACTCTTCAAGTGTCGGCTCTTTTAAAAACCTCATAACCATTGATATAATTGCTTCCCTGTCAACGGCTAATGTACGTTTCCCGCTTAATTCATGCCATTTGAGGCAAAACTCAATTATGCCGTTGTGAATCTTGTTCAGGATATTGATTCTAAAACCGGAATCCTGAAATAATAGAGGTTCGCAGCAGTCATAGCCCACTACACCCCCGTGAGGAGCTGAAAAAATAGTCTCCAAAAGCCCGCCATATCCGTATGTCAGGTTTTTTCCCGTAGAAAGGAATCCCTCTTTTTCACAGTCAAGTTTTAGTTTTCTGTCATAAATTTCAAAGTATTTTCCGTCGAATTTTATGCCTGTCATCAGCTCTATACAGTACTGAATAGAGCCATTGTAGCCTATATCACAAAAAATATCATTATCTTGCGCATTGATGCTATCCAGGTAGTCAAGAAGCGCCTGCTTTTTAATGCTGCAGTGCTCGTATAACTCAGGTTCTATAGACTGAAGAAGTGTTTCCGTTTTTTCATGAATTTCTTCCCCGTTGAATTTAAAAGGTTCAATATTGTCTTCATCACCGGAAAATCCGGCCATTTTTATCTTGTCAAGGACTTTCTTACTGTCAAAACCTATGCAGCCAAGCAGCTGACGTACTGTATTCACTCTTTGAAACCTGAAAGCATTGTAAAAATAAAGATTTTTTTCATGATTAATCGGGAAATCGGTATCAAAAGCGATAAAAGAGGAGGAACGCCTTGAAAAAAGCGCATAAGTAGAGTTTTTCACACCCATAACGCATTTTGCGATTTTATGCGGGATAAACCCGTCCCGGCTGTTAAACAGGATTTTTCTCCCCTCTGATTCCCTGACTACCCACTTTACAAACTCATAAAAAATTATTCCCCAATAAAAACCTATCTTATTATAAATATCCGCATCTGAATTTTCTTTTTCCGTAAGTATTTTTACGAGAAAAGACGTTGAAAAGCTTTTGTGGTTGTAAAAATTGATGATTTTTTTATCCAAAATGTTTGGATTTGTATGCGATTTGTCGTAATTATTTATAAAATAGTATGTTTTTATGCCTTTTTTTGTAGCTGAAATTATGTCAGTTGCGTAATTATCACCGATATGGAAAATTTCTTTGCACTCAATGCCCAGTCTTTTTGCAACATAGTCAAATAAGCCGCCATTGGCCTTATTAACCCCGATTTCCCCGGAAACATATATTTCATGTACTCCATAACCCGCTTTCTGAAGCATTTTCCCTATAATATCCCGGCTTAAGTACATATCGCTTATGAAAACCACTTTATATTCATCCCTGATTTCCTTGTAAAAATTGAGAATTTCCGGTATAGGTTTTACATATTCCAACTCCAGGGAGACTTCATGCTCTTTAATTGCCTGCAAATCTTTTTTAAAAGCCGGTACTAACCGCCCCAGGACTTCATAAATTTTATCCAGAGAGCATTCCCCGCCGGTTTCGGATTTTGCCTGCTTTTCCGCAAGCATTCTCTGTTCTTTAAAATCCCTCCCATAGCGGGATTCGACAATATCAAAAATATCCTTTGGGCGAAAAGTTTCCCTTTTTATCGCCGTATCAAACACATCAAGGGAAATGACCTTTAACTCCTTATATTTTTTTATATCTGTCTTTAACAAAGTCATAATAAGCGGTTTTCCTTGATAAACTGCTATTCAAGCGGCAATAGTTTTTGATTAAGCAGCTTAAGCCTGTCATGTGTAGTAACAAACAGAGCTTTCGCTGTTTTTGCGAAGTTTACAAACATTGAAATGTCTACCGGCGCGGATTCATCGTTTTGAGGATTTTTCAGGCTGTGAAGCACAATATCGTTATAATACAGGTTTGTGTCCCTGGACTCAGCCCTGGACAGCTGAAAATTAACATTTTCAGGTATTTCATGATCTTTTAACCTCGCAAAAAGCCCGGGATGAGTTTCTTTTAGAAAATTTAACTTTATTTCCGGCATATTACCTCTACATTTCCAGCTTATTTACCATTTCCTTAACCGGGTCTATCGATGTGAAGTATAGCCGGGCAATAAACAGGTTTAGGCAGTTTGACATACATTGAAGACAACCCTCGGTCCCGTCAAAATCCTTTATCAGGAAGCGTGTTATTAAAAAATGATGAAAAAGAAAATTATATAAATATGCGTTTTTGCTTAAAATTTTCTCCGCTTCCAAATATTTCTCTTTTACCAGCCTTAAGTTTTGGGAAAATGACTCAAAATTATTTCTAAAAACATGGTCTATTTCCTTTCTAATTTTATTATTTCGTCTTTTTGCATTACCGGCATAAGTTTCAAAAATTTCTCGCTCCTCAGGAGTAATTTGTTTTTCTTTTCCCATATGTTTAAAAACCAATCCGTTTATATCGTATTTTTTGAAATGGTCTGTAAAAACATCAATTTCTTCCTGCAGATCAAACCTTTGCATAATTTCATTTTCAAACAAGTCAGAAATAATTTCCTTTGATTTATGATAATTTCTTATAATTTCCCTCAGTTTTTCAAGGAAAATTTGTTTTCTTTTAACAAGCTGTTTATGAGTCATATTTAAAGTTTTCAGGGTTTGTTCCGGGGAAAAATCTTCGTCGGTATATTTTTTCAGAGCCTCATTCAGGGAAATATGCTCAAGACCCTGTAGGTATGCCCCGCCTTCGGTTGCGTTGACCAGTTTTACCTCCGGGCCGAATTTTTCAGCCATATCTTCAAAATATTTTATAAAAAGCAAAAGAGACGGCGTTGTAATCACTTTATTTTCCATACAGCCTTTTACATAAAGCAGTTCTCTGCCAAGAAAACCGGCATGGCTTTTTATTTCCTCTTCAACAACGGATAAGCTTTTTGCGGCATGTTCTATATTATTGGCGTTTACGGTATTCGAGCCGTCCAGGGTAAAATTTCCAAACGCCGTATCTTTTGAATAGCATCTGTTATCAGTATAAGCAAGGTCTTGCCCGATAAAGATAAATTTGTCGAATCCCATCATCCTGGCTGAATAAAAAGCTGTTAAGGATACTGTCCCCGCTTCATTATAGAGATCAAAGGATTTCTCCAGGATCTGTCCCGCCCACTTGGAAGCAGGAGCGTTCTGCCCGTGGTAGTTATAAATTCTTTTTGCCTCCAGTTTATAAGCCTCGGGATAGGCCCTTGTGCTTAAAACCAGGTTAATATCAGAAATTTCCGGGACATTAAGGTTGAGAAACGTGCTTTTAAAGTTCTCGACGGCAACGGCAAAATCAGGGATGACTCCGTGTTTAACCGCTGTTTTTAAGGCTGTTCCCACACAAAATACCGCCACTTTGTCCCGATAGGGTTTTAAATCCTGAATATTTTTATCCAGGGACGGTCCTGCTGAAATAATCACAGCGGTTTTTCCCTGAAATTTGTCCTTTAAAACATCCAGGTCCTGGTTTTTAATGATCTCAGGGATGTTTTTGAACACCATATGTGTCCAACCGGAATTTTTATTGAATAAGCTCCTGTAATTTGACTGGTAAATTGAGTGAAGGTTTTCTATTTTTTCCTTAATCTGGCCCGATTCAGGGGCATGGTTCATCAAGTAATATTTGGAGCAGATCATATTCAGCTTATAGTGGATGAAAAATACTTTGCTATAAATAGTTTCCAGCTCAGAATAACTGCTTACTATTTTTATATTGTCTTTTTGCAATAAATCCGAAAAATCGACAATTTCCAGGGTTATCCGCAAAAGGTTTATATCAGGTTCATAGACTATGATATTTCCCTGATACCTGCTTGATAATTCCCTGAGCATATACCCCAGTCCAAGCCCGATTAATACCGTGATGCTTCTTTTGATTTTAAACTTAAGTTTTTTGGATTCTTCCACGGCTTTCCATGCCGGATCAACAATGTCGTCGGTGGCAATATTATCCCTATAAAGCACTGCGTCGCCGGATTTGGAATTTTTTATCTCGAAATTACCTTCCAGTTCAGTAAGTTCGACGATTTTTTTCGCTAACTCAGGGTTGTATTTTGCTATATATTGTAAATTTTTTTCCAGAATATTTTCCGTCAAGACATTTTTTTGCATGATAAAAAAATCTCCCCTTTTATAAATTTTAACGTCTAAAGTCTGGATTAACAACGAAAGTGCGGTAATTTACTGAATATAAACGAGGGCATGACGATTTTACGGGAGTGTTGACAAGTAACTCGAGTCGCTAATTGCATAGTCATATCCTTGCTTTTGGTTAATTGGCGACTCGAGTTAAATGGTTATATAAAACAAAATATTAAAATAATATTTATTTTTCTATAAATCCTTTTTTTTGACTGTATAATATGCGGGGGACATGGTTTTAGCCAGACTTTTAGGATGAGGACTCTTTTAATGACGAAAAAAGAAAAAGTTGAAATTGAAAATGAAGATAATGAAATAGAAACAAACCCGTTTTCCCACGAAACAAAAGAGGAAGACGTTTCAGAAACCCGGCAAGCTGCTCCTGAAGGGGAGTCAGAAGAGCTGAAAACACGCTGTTCCAAACTGGAGGAAGAGCTTGAAAACCAGAAAGCACAATATGTAAGACTGGCAGCAGATTTTGACAACTACAGGAAAAGGCAGGCCCAGGAAAGAGAAGCTCTTTTAAAATATGGGGCTGAGGATACTTTAAAGAAACTTTTGCCTATTCTTGATACAATAGAAAGAGCAGAAAAATCTTTTCAGGAGCTTGATGATTGTCAAAAGTTAAGAGAAAACTTTGAGGCGATTAAAAAGCAGTTAGCTGACTCTCTAAGCAAGATAGGCCTGGAAAAGATTGAGACAACAGGTCAGGAATTTGACCCCAACTTGCATGAGGCGGTTATGCAGACCCCCACAAACGAACATGAGGATCACTCCATAATAGCCGAACTGCAAAGCGGATATAAGTTGCATGACAGGGTAGTAAGACCTGCAATGGTTAATGTAGCAGTAAAAGAGTGAATATAAAAACCTGAAAAATGAGCAATAAAGATTATTATGAAATTTTGGGCGTTTCAAAAACAGCGTCAAAAGACGAAATAAAAAGCGCGTTTCGGAAAAAAGCCCGCGAACTTCACCCGGATGTAAACAAGTCACCCACGGCAGAGCAGGATTTTAAAGAGCTGGGACAGGCATACGAAGTCCTGATAGACGATGAAAACCGTTCGCTTTACGACAGGTACGGCGCTGACGGACTTAAAAACGCCGGATATGACTTCCATGGCCCTTTTGATTTTGGTTTTGGGGATTTAAGCGAAATTTTGAACAGCTTTTTCGGCGGAGGTTTTTCAGCAGGCAGGCAAAACCCCAACGCACCAAGAAGAGGAAGCGATTTACGGCTTGATTTTCAGATAGAGTTTGAAGAAGCGGTGTTTGGCACTGAAAAGGACGTGGAAATAAATCATCTTGAAACCTGTGACAGGTGCGCAGGCAAAGGCGTAGAGCCCGGAACCAATCCTACAACCTGTCCGACATGCCGGGGGTCAGGGCAAATTCAGCAGACAACCCAGACTATCCTGGGGCATTTTACACAGGTCTCTACCTGTCCTCAGTGCCGGGGAGCAGGGCAGATAATCGCCAACCCCTGCAAAAAATGCCGTGGAGAAGGAAGAATTGATGTTTCCAAGGTGATTAATTTAAAAATTCCGGCCGGCGTAGACAATGGAAACAAGTTAAGAGTCAGCGGTGAAGGAGATTCCGGCAAAAATGGCGGGCCTCCCGGCGATATCTATGTAATTCTCTACATAAAACCGCATAAAATCTTCAAAAGAGACGGTGTAAACATTTACCTGGAAAAAGAAATTACTTTTTCACAGGCTGCGCTTGGGGATGAAATTGAAGCGGAAACCGTTGACGGCGATAAATCCCTGAAAATCCAGGCCGGAACACAGACAGGCACTGTTTTGAGCATAAAAGGCGCGGGGGTTCCGTATTTAAACGCTCCTTCCAGAAGGGGGGATCAGTTTATAAAGCTGAATGTCCGGACTCCAACCCATCTTTCTGATGAAGAAAAGAAAATTTTTGAGCAATTGGCTGAAATTGAGAAAAAAAAGCCTAAAAAAGAGCCTATCATTGACAAAATTAAAGGCGCTTTTACAGGGTCATAAACGGATTTTAACAGGACTTATAAAAATGGCGGAAGGATTAAAATCCCGCCGCCCTGCATTGTATAGCCTGTTGAACTAGCTCAAGTTCAGCAATTTCTACAGGCAGTGTTGTGTTAGAACCATATGGTGAATACATACTAAACCTCCCCTGTGAAAAATAGGGCTATGTTTTTTTTGTACTGTTTTGTTATTGTTAACAACTAAGGAAGATTGAAAAAGTTTTTACGTAAGTGTCACCCTCGTATCTGATGCGGGTTCTATTTAGTCAGGGCTATTGTCTAAGGAAGAAACAAAAAATTCTTATGTAAAATTTTCAAAAATATTCCTTATTAAATTTTTTCGGTCGAGCGA
>JANQIY010000046.1 GCA_028281965.1 Candidatus Gastranaerophilales bacterium | reverse complement strand
TAACTCGAGTCGCGAATTAGCTTAAAAGCAATTATAACAAGGTTTTAAATGGAGTTAAAATTTCAATAAGGACAGCGGAAAAAATTCTTCGGCATCGCAAAGGCGGTGGCTCAGATTATACATCAAGACCCATGTCCATGATTCCGGCTTTTGCGGTAATCGCGCTTGTGGAAATATAATCCACTCCCGATGAAGCGATTTTATTAACGTTATCAAGGCTTACGGTTCCGCTGGCTTCCGTAATCACCCGGCCGTTTATCAGGTTTACCGCTTCTTTCATGGTTTCTACAGGCATATTATCCAGCATAATTATATCAACACCGGCTTCCAGGGCTTCCTTAACCTGATCAATTGATTCTGTCTCAACTTCTATGGCGGCAGTATGCGGAATCTTCGCCCTTGCTATTGCTACAGCTTGTTTTATGCTTCCTAATGCCGATATATGGTTATCTTTAATCATAACTCCGTCATAAAGCCCGTATCGATGCGGAGAACCACCGCCTGCACATACGGAATACTTTTCAAATATCCTGAAATTCGGACAGGTTTTTCTTGTGGCGCAAATCCTTGCTTTATACGGACTGGTTGCTTCCTGGAATTTGTTTGTCAGAGTTGCGATAGCGCTCATTCTTTGCAAAAAGTTCAGGGATAAACGCTCACCTTTAAGAATTGCCCCGGCATTTCCGCTTACCTGCGCTATTTTTTGACCTGATAAGACTTTATCTCCATCATCAAAGTAAGTCACTACATTAATTTCCGGCTCAAGCTCAGAAAAAATTATTTTCAATAAAGGCAGTCCGGCTATTATTCCGTCTTCTCTCGAGTTATAACTTGCGGTAATGGTTTTTTCCGGGCTTATAAGGCTGTCAGTAGTTAAGTCCCCCGGGCCTATATCTTCTGCCAGAGCATTTTTTACCAGCTCTTTTACTGTTGGGCTTGCTAAAGAAACCATTTTATACCTCTTTATAACTCAGGCCTGTCACAGCAGTTTCCGGCTATAAATGCGGAATCTTTTGATATGAAGCTATTTTCAGCCTTCGGGAGGGGTTCCGGGTAGTCATCCCTGAAGTGTCCGCCCCGGCTTTCTTTTTTCATCAAAGCGCTTCTTATTATTAACTCTGATACTGTCAAAAGGCTTCTGAATTCATATTCTTCAGCATCTCTACACTTATAAGGCTGGTTAAAATCGAGTTTTATATCATTAAGTACCTGTAAAGCCCTGTTAAGTCCTTCTTTATCCCTTACAATTCCTGCATTTTCCCACATAACATCTCTTAAAGTATCTTTAAGAGTTTGTATGCTCCTTTTATATTCAAATTTATTCTTTTCATAAAGGCTTATTAAACATCCTATCTGACAATCAGCGCTGGAAGAGCTGGTTTCGGCATGCTGTTGGGATAAAAGCACGGCAAGCTCATTTGCGACTACTACACATTCCAGCAGGGAGTTGCTCGCAAGTCTATTTGCTCCGTGAAACGATGTGCAACTGGCTTCTCCCACTGCATAAAGTCCTTGTAAAGAAGTTTCTCCCTTTACCGTAGTTTTTATTCCACCCATAATGTAATGGGCAGCCGGAGAAACGGGTATACTTCCCTTTGTAATGTCGATTCCATGTTCCCGGCAGACTTTCATTATATTCGGAAACCTTGTTTTAAGCTTTTCTTCAGGAATTTTTGAAGTATCGAGAACGACGTTATCATAGCCATGCTCTTTCATTTCAAAGAAAATAGCCCTGGTAACGACGTCCCTTGGCGCAAGGTCGGCTTTTTCGTGATATTTTCCGGTAAAATACTCGCCATCAGGAGTTTTTAACCTGGCGCCCTCGCCTCGTACGGATTCCGAAATAAGAAATCTTGAGCCGTTTTCTTCCAGGTTCAGGGCTGTTGGATGGAACTGGATAAACTCCATATTTTGTATAACCGCTCCTGCCCTGTAAGCCAGCGCTATTCCGTCACCTGTAGCGATTTGCGGGTTCGTTGTCTTGCCATAAACCTGTCCGGCCCCGCCTGTGGCAATAACCACCGCCGAGGAAAATATAACTTCATATTCTTTTCTCGTTTTATCAAATACGATTAAGCCTTTACAGCGTTTTTCAGAGTCAATTAACAGGTCAACTGCCTGGGTCTTTCGGTAAATGTGAATTTTAGGATTGTTTTCCACCTTGCAGGAAAGCGCAAGTTCGATGCTTTTTCCTGTAGCATCGCCGCCCGAGTGCAAAATACGGCTTATACTGTGAGCTCCTTCAAGCGTAAGCTCAATTTTCTGGTCTTTATGCTTGTCAAACTCAACGCCATAGCTGATTAAGTCCTTGATGGCATCCGCGCTCCGCTCTGAAATAAACCTGGCAACCTGCTCATCAGAAAGCCCTGCCCCTGCTTTTAGCGTATCCTGCACATGCAGTTCCACGGAATCCCCGGTGTTTTCCGGCAAAACCCCCACGATTCCCCCCTGCGCATAACGGGAATTACTTTCCCTGAGATCGGATTTTGTGATTAAAACTATTTCCTTATCTGTTTTTTCAGATAATTTTATTGCCGTATACAGCCCTGCAATTCCACTGCCGATTATTACATATGGTTTTTGTATAAATTTCATTGCTTTATACCGTTGAGTTTATAGGATTAAGTCGTAGTATACTGCAAAAATCTGGAATTTCAATACAGGCATGTGTGTCTTAACCAGGGGAAAGTTATGCAGTAATAGCTTATGGGTAGTGATATCTTTTGACGTGATAAAATTGTCATGCCCTGGTGCCGGAATAATATCAGAAGCAGTTTGCCCATCACGTTATTTTATACCACTACCAAAATATTTATGGTATAAATTTTATAAAATCTGAAATCACGGCATGGAATATATTAAAATTGACTTCTTATAGGTTAAAAATGGGTATTAAGTATGGATAATGTAACAAGCTTTTTAGAAAGAAGCAAAGATTTTGAGCAGGCGCATTATACCTGTAGGGAAATACTTGAAGAACGTATAAATAAAATTGAAAATTATGTCTCCAAATGGATTTTAATTGCTATCGGCGTAATGTTTTTATTTATGATAGCAAGTTCTATTTATTTAAATTACAAAATTAATCTGGTTAAGAAAAGGGTTGATTACAGATATTTCCTTCTGGAAGAGAGCCTTGAGGAGATACATAGTTTAAATCTTGATAAGGGCAAGGTTATCAGGAATTACTAGGGCTTAGAAGCTGTGTAGAGCTTTCTCGCCGAAACTTCCCGAATTTTAACCGCGGTTCTTAAAGTCCTTAAACCAGGCCCGTAGTCTCTTTAAATTACTCAGACGGGCTCTTATTCTACAGTGTCGTCAAACTGCTCCATATATAGGTGGTCTTTAAAGTTCACAGAGTGATTTTCCAGCTTTGAAAAGATGAAAGAAGTTAACATTGCTGTAAATGCATTTAAAATTGCGCTTAAAACAGCAGTGAAAATTACCAGCATAAATACAGCCATTAAATCATAACCTGTCATTGCAAAAGTTCTGCCAATTCCAGGACCTCCCGGGGAATTATTAAATACCAGCTTAATCAGGTAGGCTGAAGGGATATAAACGGCTGAAGCTGATAATAAGGAGACAAAACCTGCTATTGAACCTAATATGGTTCCATCCTGAAGCGTGATAATTCCGGCGGTACTGGTTTTTTTCAGGACAACAATTACTATTATTCCAGCAAGCAAAAACATAAGGAAGAACATTAACGGGGATATAAAAGGCATAAGGAGCAAAATTCCGAAAATAATTCCTGAAATTACGCCCAAAGCAATTGAAGGTTTAATGAATCTTTCCACAAGCTTAGCCTTGAATCCTTTTTCTTTTTTATATTATCAACTTATCATTGATTTTGCACATACTTAAAGTTTTGTTGTCATTACACCTGCTTAAAAGGTTTTGTCATCCTTGCAGATGTCTATACTTAAAGGATATTTTGTCAAATGCCAACTGATAAACTTCTCGTGTCATGCCTCTCTGCGAGCAATCCGCAAGCACGGACGACAAACCTTTAGTTACAGGCAATTCAATAAAACTAACCGGTCAGTGCACTAATGCTTTGACACATTAATCATAGAGGGTAATGTCATGCCGCACTTGAGAAGCCTGCCCCGTGATTGACACGGGGAATCTATCCAGTTAGCACTAAATGCTATCAGTATTATAGCGAAGTTGCTTAGACCCCGTGTCAAGCACGGGGTGACAAATCTGTAATTACAGGTAATTCAATAAAACTAATGTGTCAGTGTACTAATATTTTTTCAGCCATGAATTTGCCGGTGAGACTATGCACATCTTTGGCACCAGCATCATAAATTTATATTCTTTGTCTTTTAAGTTTTTTATACTTTTAAGTAACTCAAGCAGCCTTTTTTGCTCTCTCATATTTTCCAGTTCCTCTTTATTTTTCTTCAACTCTTCTAAATTAGCTTTAATTTTATTATAAGCTTTTTTACATTCCTGCGACCATTTATAATAAGCGCAGTCCTGACTCAAAACAGTGTACGGGGAACCGGGAAATGCCCTGCAGAATTCCGGCCTGTCTTCATAAATTGTGCATTTTTTCTCAAAGCGATAATTCCTGCAATGATAAAATACCAGGTCTTCAACGGGAATATTATTTGTCCCGTTTTCGCAGGATTTTATGGCTTTGTTAACAACTTCTTCTGATATTTTACGCGCCTCATCCCAGTTTTTATAAGGAATAAAAACCGAAAAAAAGTCCCTTGCAAATTTATCCCCTTTTGCCGCTTTTTCAAGCAGTTTTTTATATGAAACCGACGGTGTTGCACAAAGACAGCAGATTCCGCATTTAGCGCAGTCAGGCAAGGGAATATTAAGTTTTTCCGACCATTCTTTCATCGCTTCCTTAATAATGTACGTATTGTTTTGTCTGGGTGCTGCTTATCTGAACAGTTCCCGGGATTATATCAAAACACCTTCCCGTCCAGAAACAAAGCTTAAAACCCATCAATATTAAATTATAATGAAATATAACCTGGGTTGAAACCCCGTTGCTTACAGGGTTCCGGTAATCAACAGTGAAAATAACCTGCGGCACCAATCTTCCCTGGTAACTTACTTTTTTATTGCTGTGAAATTCATAAAGAGTGAACGGTCTTTCCCCAAAAGCCGGCCCAAGGTCATTAAAAGTATACCCGCCTGATTTTGACCCGGTAGCGGAAGCCATTCTTTTCCTGACTATTGTAAGGGCCGCCGCAGTTGCCGGGTTTTCGGTAAAAGGATCACCCGGGGTAATACTTTCATCCACGTAATGCTTAGAAGCCGCAACTGCCGCTTCAACCGCTATATCCTGGACTGCTGAAACGTTACGCTGGAACACGGCATATTCAATAATCGCCAATAATATAACAAATAACAACGGGACTATTATTATAATTTCTATTAAATTTTGGCTTGTTCTTGATAGATTTCTCAGTTTCATGACCGGCTTTACCTGTAATTTTTTATGTAATCAGCCTGAATAAGTTTTTTAATGTAAACATTATACCTTTTTTACTTAATACAGGCGAAGATTCGTAGTATTCCCCATACTCTTCAATTATATTAGCCGGAATATCTTCTCCCCCGGCAAGCAAACCGGCAAGATATTCCAGGTACTCTTCCTGTTCTTCGGCATATATCTTATCATGCGATCTATAATCCTCATCCGCTTCAAAGTGCAAAAGCGCATGAAACGCACATTCCACGGACTTATCGTCAATATCCGGGGGAAACTTCTTTATCGCCTCCCGGACGCTGGTTTTTTCCGTAAGAACGTCGATAATAATTCCTGAAACAAGTTTTCTTGCCTGAATAACAGAATTTTTCCTGCTCATACAACCTGGATTTTTGGCTTATCGGGCTTAATTTAAGTATACATCCACTTTTACAGCGCCGCAAGCTTATTAAACTCCAATCTCTAATTAATTTGTAAAAGCGAAAATTTTACAACCCACCCCCAACCCCCTCCCTTCTAAAGGGAGGGGGCTAGTTTGTTGTTTTGGGCTCACTTCGGCGACTTC
>JANQIY010000029.1 GCA_028281965.1 Candidatus Gastranaerophilales bacterium | reverse complement strand
CAAAAACAAAAGGAAAAATTTGCTTTATGTTCTTGACTTTAATCACACAATCTTCGCAAACAAATATTGCTCAGTCATATCCTGGCTTTTGGCTAATTAGAGATTGGAGTTAAATAATTATAGCTGAAAAATACTCAAGTATTTTTCAGATGGAGCAGACTACAAAAATTCTTCGGCACCGCCTTTGCGGTGCCGAAGAATTTTTTCCGCTGTCCTTAATTGCTATTATTGGGGTAATAATTTTTAAATTTATAAATCCAGTGTCTTTACAATCTCATCAAGATTTGACGAAGTTTTTTTAACTTCACATCCAGAATATTTAATCGCAGCGTCAGGATCTTTTAGTCCATTCCCGGTTAAAACGCAGGTAATAATCGTTCCTTCCTCGATTTTACCGGTCTTTACGGATTTTACCAATCCTGCAACAGAAGCGGCGCTTGCAGGTTCTGCCAGTACTCCTTCGGTTTTTGCCATAAGTTTATAAGCTTCAATAATTTCATCATCGGTTACAAAATCAATCATTCCGCCGGATTCTTTACCTGCGCTTACCGCATATTCCCAGCTGGCGGGGTTTCCAATCCTGATTGCCGTTGCTATAGTTTCCGGTTTCATTATTCTTTCGCCTTTAACTATGGCAGCTGCTCCTTCTGCCTCAAAACCATACATTTTAGGCAAGTTTGAAACTGTTTTTTTATCATAATACTCTTTGAAACCCTTCCAGTAAGCGGTAATATTGCCAGCATTCCCTACAGGAATACATAAATAGTCCGGCGCGCGTCCAAAAACGTCGCAAATTTCAAATGCGGCAGTCTTTTGCCCTTCTATACGATATGGATTAACTGAATTTACAAGGGTTATGGGATAATTTTCAGATAATTTTATTACCGCTTCAAGCGCTTCATCAAAATTCCCGTCAATCGCTACGACTTCAGCTCCGTACATCATTGCCTGCGAGAGTTTTCCCAGCGCAATGTAGCCGTCAGGGATAAGGACAAAGGTTCTAAGTCCTGCTTTTGCGCCGTATGCCGCGGCTGACGCGCTTGTGTTTCCGGTGCTGGCGCATATTATAGCGTTACTTCCTTCTTCTGCCGCCCTGGAAACAGCCATTGTCATGCCGCGGTCTTTAAAACTGCCTGTAGGATTTGCCCCTTCATATTTTAAATACAGACCAGCGTTGAGTCCTATGGCTTTTGCAAGGTTGTCCGCTTTTATAAGCGGGGTGTTTCCTTCGTTTATGGTTATAATCGGTGTTTTTTCGCTCACCGGAAGATATTTTCTGTATTTGTCAAGTAAACCGCTATAGGCTTCGCATTTTGTAGTCATGAACCTTCTTTTTCCTTCTTTTTGTTAAGGTCTTTAATTTCACCGGCTATAATTTCCGGGTTTGCAGACAGGGAATCCTTCTTTTCCAGGGCCTTTTTCAGGTGGTGCAGACGGTATTTTGGCTTATTCATCCTTTCGTATATTTTCGAGATATAGTAATGAATGTCGCCGCTATCGGGATTTTGCAGGATTCCATCCTCCAGGTAATCTATCGCTTCCTGTAATTTATCGTACTTTAGAGCTATATTTGTAATTACTTTATAAGCTTCCACGTCTTTAGGGTTAATTTTTACCGTTTTCACAAAGTATTTAAACGCATGCTCGATCTCTTTTTTCTCATAATAAAGGCACCCGACATTATAATAAGCCCAGCTGTAGTTAGGGCTTATTTCTATAAGTTTCATGTATTCTTTCATTGCCTTGTCTGTTTCTCCGGCTTTTTTATATTCATAAGCCAGGTTAAACCTTGCATAGACATCATTTGGATTAATATCAAGGGTTCTTTTGTAATGTTCTCTTGCCAGTCCGAATTCCTGCGTCTTTGCATACAGGCATCCAAGGTTAAAATGAGCGTTTGAATCCATCGGGTTTAGCTCTATAACCTTTTTATACTCTGCTATAGCCGGTTTAATTTCGTTTTTTTTATCAAGCACAAACGCCAGATTATACCTGAAATCAGCATCTTCCGGGGAAAGATTTACTGCTTTCTCAAAATAGCCCTGTGCTTTCTCCAGTTCATTCTGCTTTTCATAGATTATACCTATATTAAAGATAATTTCCGCATTTTCCGGAAAAGCTTTTACCAGGATTTTGTATTGCTCAAGGGCTTCATCCAGAAATCCATTATCAAGAAGGGTTTCAGCGTATAAATTTTGCAATTTAACGTCCGTTGGGTTTTGTTTGAATTTTTTTTCTATGTCTTCAAGAGTATACATCTGTTTTTCTGTCATATACATTAATTGATTTCCGGCTATATTTTTTCACATTTACTTATTAAATTAGAAACTTTTTAAATACATTAATTTACTTTCTTTTTACAAATTATAACAGAGAGAAACAAATTTCGATAAAAAAACTTGTGAAAGTCAGTTTTTGCCTATGCAATTTATGCACGTAAACCCAATTATTCTTTATAAAAATTTTGTAATTTAACCCTGTCTTCCGAAGCTGATAATCGTCAGGCTGCCATTGCCGTAATGACATTGCCCGTTTATTGCTTGCCTGTAATTTTTAAAGCCGGGAAATAGAGGGGCAACTTGAATTTTTATAAAATAATCTTAAATTTGCTATACTTTAAATTAATTTACTTAATTTCAGGTTAGCTATGCTGGAAGTAACGGGGTTTATATTTTCATTTGCGGCGGTCTGCCTATCCTCGGCGTTTTTTACCTTCTTGCTAAGGGAAACAAAGATTTCACACAACGCTGTTTATTTTGCGCTGATCTTTATTTCCCAGCTGATAGTGACATTTCAGGCATTGTCCTTGCTAAAAGGCATAAATCCGCCCGGGATTTTAATTTGCAATGTGTTGATTTTGCTTATTGCGGTTGGTATATGGTTATTTAACGGCAGGCCTATGCCCGTAATGACCGGGATTCCAGGCATACTGCCGCGGCTTGCCGGGGTAATTGGCTCAGATAAGGCCCTTTTGGCCCTTACTGTCCTGTTTGGATTTTGTTCCCTGATAACGCTGTTTTTTGTTATTCTTGTACCTACAAATAGTATGGATGCCCTGACTTATAAGCTTGCCCGCATTGGGATATGGGCTCAGCAGCAAAGCCTGGCCCATTTTGAGACGACTTCGATGAGGCAGGTTATTTTCCCTGTTAACTGGGAATTAATGCTCTTATGGCCCGTAATATTTCTTAAAAGGGATTATTTAACAGTGTTCCCGGCGTTTTTTTCGTATTTTGGCTCTTTGGCAGTAGTATCAATCTTTCTTAAAAGCTTAAAATTTTCTACAAAAAGGATTATATGGGTAATATTAGTTCTGGGATCTTTGCCTGTAATGATCTTAGAATCATCAAGCATTCAAAGCGATTTGTTTATAGGGTTTTTGCTTTTTTGTTCCTTTTATTTATTCTATTTTTCAGTAAAAAACAGGGATAGAAAAGCAATGATATTTTCTGCTGTTGCCTATGCCGTTACTCTTGGAGCAAAAAGCACTGCAATACTGTTTATTCTGCCTTTTTTAGTTGTGTTTTTAGCTATGTCACTTAAAGAAAAAGGTAAAAAGTTTTATAAACCCTTATCCAGCTTCAGTATGTATCTTATAATAGGTTTTTTAGCCTTATCAGCTTATAATTACGTATTGAATTATCTGTCTTTTGGCAATATATTCGGCCCTTCCAGCACAATAGGCCAGCATATAAGCCCCGGGTTAAAATCTTTTATACCGTCTTTTATTTTGTATATGGTTTATTTGCTTGATTTTTCAGGGCTTGCGGCTATTAAAAGCATAAATCCGGATATTCTTAACGGAATTTCTTATTTTTTAGGATTGTTAGGGTATAAATTGTCTGATGGGGTTTGTATCGGGGAGTTTAGCGGGCTTAATCATCTTTTTCAGGAGAATTTTTCAAGCTTTGGACTGCTTAGTTACCTGTTGATCCTTCCATTAACTGTTTTTTCGCTGTTTAAATGTAGGCATAATAAAGACAGGCATTTTTACCCGGCTGTAAGCGGGCTTTTTTTATTGGTTTTTCTATTGGTTTTAATCCTGGCAATGGGATTTTCAGTGTGGTGCATAAGATATTTTGCGACAGCTGTAATTTTATCCTCGCCGGTTTTGGCTTTCAGCTATTTTAAAAAAACCAACTTATTAAAAATACTTATAACAATACTTGTTGCCCTTAATTACACCCTGATTCCTTTTCTAAATGTTCAAAAGCCGCTGCCGGAAGTCCTGAAACTGGCTTTTAAAATCAAAAGTTTCAACAATTTCAGGCAAGATTTGCGTTTGAGAATGGATACAGACTTCTATTCAAGATATAAGCTTTATTATTTGCTGCAAAACCTTCAAATGATTCCGGACAACGCCGTAATAGGGCTGATTTTTAGCGAATATGACCCTGTTTACCCGTTTTTTGAGGAAAATCCTGGCTGGAAAATTTATCCCGTACGCTATGAAACCTTTTTAAGCGAAAAATCCTTTGATAAATACGATTACCTGATTATGGCAGGCGTCAGGCAAAATATTTGCCCGGTTAAGGAAGAGGTCAAATTCAATTATTATCCGGATTATAAAAACAAAACGATCCATTTTAATAAGAATGAGGAGGGAAAAGCAAAAACTTTTTACGCTAACCGTGACAACATAATCATTTTTAGCGGTAAACCTTCCAAAATGTCTAATATTCTTGATGATAAGCTTATTTTAAAATACTTTAAGCCGGTAAAAGTAATAAACTTAAAAACGGACGGGAAATATGGAAAAGGCCTGTACCGGGTTTATAAAAAACTTTAAAAACAAATAGTTTGATATAAAATAGTCTTGTATGACTAACTAAAATGGCAAAATGACAAAGAGTTTAACCAGGGAAAATAAAAAAGTAAACAGGCATTATGAAACCTCAATGGGGCTTCACCTAAACTATGAAATAATATGCGGCCACATAGAACCGGAAGCAACTGTTCTTGACCTGGGTTGCGGTTCGGGTGATCTTTTAAAACTCCTGAAGGATAGGAAAAAAGTTCATGGAAGAGGCGTGGAAATCAATGAAGATAATGTTATTAAGTGTGTGGAAAAAGGCCTTTCCGTGTTTCAGGGCGATATTGACGAGGGTTTAAAGGATTACCAGGATAAATCCTTTGACTATGTCGTCTTAAACCAGACCCTGCAGTGTGTTCATAAGCCGGATTATGCTATTCAGGAGATGTTAAGGGTTGGAAAGAAAGTTGTAATTAGTTTTCCAAACTTTGCATACTGGAGAGTCCGGTTTTATCTGTTTTTCAGGGGAAGAATGCCTAAATCCAGTATTTTGCCTTTTGAGTGGTATAATACACCTAACATTC
This sequence comes from Candidatus Gastranaerophilales bacterium, assembly GCA_028281965.1. Classification (GTDB taxonomy): domain Bacteria; phylum Cyanobacteriota; class Vampirovibrionia; order Gastranaerophilales; family UBA9971; genus JANQEB01. The sequence continues at coordinate 1,778 of JANQIY010000029.1, read as the reverse complement.
ACCTGCTGACCATAGGTGATTTCAGGGAATTTTGCCGGGCGAGGCAGATAAACATACTGAAAGAGATATATATGAATAAGGCACAGGTTAAAAAAGACTTTATTCATAACATTATGCCGAATTTTTACGCTGAAGAAGCCATTTTTATTGTACAAAGAGATATTAGTAAGTCTTAAAAGGAGTAATAGATATGAAACTATGGGGCGGCAGGTTTCAAAAGTCGACAGACAAACTAACAGACGATTTTAATTCGTCAATTCATTTTGACAAAAGGTTATACAGGCAGGATATCTTTGGAAGCATCGCGCATGTTAAGATGCTTGCCTGCCAGGGCATCATTCCGGCCGAGGACTCTGCGCTTATCCAGAAAACTCTCAGGGAAATACTTTCTGATATAGAAGACGGAAAAGTCGAATTTGACGTTGCTGCAGAAGATATTCATATGAATATAGAACAGGTTTTAATTGAGAGAATTGGCGATACGGGCAAAAAATTGCATACGGGCAGGAGTAGAAACGACCAGGTGGCTCTTGATATGAGGATGTACCTGAAAGAGGAGGTAATTTCCATAAAAAATATGGTGATTGACCTGCAAAGAACGCTTTTAGACCTTGCAAAACAGCATACCCGCACTATAATGCCAAGTTATACCCATCTTCAAAAAGCCCAGCCCATAACTTTTGCCCACCATCTTATGGCTTATGTTGAAATGTTTAAGCGTGATAAAGAACGTCTTGAGGACACATATAAACGTGTTAATGTGCTTCCGCTGGGTTCCGGCGCTCTCGCTGCCACTACATACAATCTTGACAGGGATTTTGTCGCAAGGGAACTCGGATTTGACGCTATTTCCCTTAACAGTCTTGATGCTGTTTCCGACAGGGATTTCTGTATAGAGCTTCTCAGTAACCTTTCAACAATAATGATGCATTTAAGCAGGTTTTCAGAGGAAATAATCTTCTGGTGTTCCCATGAATTCCAGTTTATAGAGCTGGATGACGCTTTCAGTACAGGCAGCAGCATTATGCCCCAGAAGAAAAACCCTGATATAGCCGAACTTGTAAGGGGAAAAACCGGCAGGGTTTATGGCAGCTTAATGGCTCTCTTAACCACCATGAAAGCTCTTCCCCTTGCTTATAACAAGGATATGCAGGAAGACAAAGAGCCTGTATTCGATGCCATAGACAATGCAAAGATGTGTTTGCCGATATTTACAGACATGATAAGGACTATCAGGGTTAATGAAACAAGAATGCACGAAGGGGCAAAGGGAGGCTTTACTAATGCAACTGACCTTGCGGATTACCTTGTGAAAAAAGGGATTGCTTTCAGGGATGCCCACGAGATAGTAGGGAAAGTAGTATTTTCATGCATTCAAAAAGGTATTGGCCTTGAAGATATGACGCTTGAAGAATATAAACAGGCTTCACCGCTGGTTGAAGAAGATGTATTCAAGGCTATTTCCCTTGAGGAGTGCGTAAATAAAAGAAGTATAGTTGGCGGGCCTTCTGAGGAGACAGTAAAAAAAGCTATTGAAATCAACGAAGCACTGCTTTAGAAAATATTTTGGCAGCGGCCTGACAATAAGGAAGAAACAAAAAATTCTTATGTAAAATTTTCAAAAATATTCCTTATTAAATTTTTTCGGTCGAGCGACCGACCGAAGGGAGGGAAGCGCTTCCCTACATTTTTATAAATTGTTATATAAAATAGGAAGTTTTATATTTTTTAAAACCCCTAAAGTTATTTTATAATAGTCATAATGGGGTTAGGTGTAG
>JANQIY010000402.1 GCA_028281965.1 Candidatus Gastranaerophilales bacterium | reverse complement strand
TGGTCTCGCTTCCCTCCCTTCGGTCGGTCGCTCGACCGAAAAAATTTAATAAGGAATATTTTTGAAAATTTTACATAAGAATTTTTTGTTTCTTCCTTTATATACCAGAATGAGTTAGTTTCCGATAAAACCGGCAAAGCCGGATTTTACCGGAAACGTCGCTCCCGCTTCGCCATACCGATTTATGAATATTATTTTTATTTAACGGTTACTTATTGAAATCGGTACAGGTTTTTGAAATTTTACCTTCCGAGGTTGACTATCTGCTGCATTATCTTATCCTGGACGCTAAATGTCCTGCTGTTAGCTTCAAGTCCCCGCTGGGCAAGGATCATGTTGGCAAATTCCTGGGACAGGTTGACGTTTGAAGCTTCCAGAGAACCTGATTTAATCAGGCCCAATCCGCCTGAACCTGCCAGGGCGTAGCTAACATCACCCGCAATTGCGTTAAGACTAAACAGGTTGCCGCTCTCAGCATTAAGCCCCATCGGGTTGACCACCGAAGCCAGCTGGATTTGAAGCTGAGCCGGGTCTATGCCCGCACCGTTTGTAATACTTGAAATTGATATTTCCCTGCCGCCCTGGGTTGTATATTTAAGGGCTTTGTCACCCAGGCTGTTAGTTTCCTCAACAGTAAGTTTTGCGCCGTTTGAGTATGTTGCTTCAATAGAACCGTCATTTCCTATTGAATATGAAATTACAGTGTAAGTATCAGCTGAACCGTCGGCAGTATCTATTGTAATTTCCGACTGGTCTTTTAATTCACCGCTGGTATACCCGGATCCGCCCGTGGAAAACCCTACTGCGGAAAGAAAGTTACTTGTATCATCTGGTGCGCCGTTAAAGGTGATAGTTTCACCACTGACAGAAGTATCAATTTCTATTTGGTTACCTGTAACGCTTACAGTAGAAGAAAAACCTGCACCGGAAATCGCTGTATTCATACTTGCTACTACATCCGCTAAAGTATCGCCATCATTTATAGTGACTGGAACGTCTGTACCATCAACATTAATAGTAAATTGACCGGTTGTGATTACAGAACCGCTTGACTGGGCCAGGTCAGTAATTGTATCTGTGCCGACAGCATCCGGCGTGACAAAATTCAGCGCCGTTGGGATCTGCACCGCTGTAGTACTTCCTATATCACTTGTAGCTAAAGAATTACCCATTACTTTAAGCCCATCAGGATTTACAAGGAAACCATCGGCATCAAAAGAGAAATTTCCAGCCCTGGTCAGTTTTATCTCCCCGTTAACATCCTGCACGGTGAAAAACCCTTCTCCCTGAATGTTCAGGTCAGTTGTCCTTCCTGTGGTCTGAATAGAGCCGTTGTCAAAATTCCTGCCTATTTCCCCAATGGTAACACCGAGTCCAAGCTCTGTCGGATTGACCCCTCCAAGATTTCCTGTTGGAGCTGAGCCGCTTGATAATTCCCTTGAAAAAACGGTCGCAAAATTGACCTGACTTGATTTAAAAGCTACCGTGTTCAGGTTTGCGATGTTGTCTGATATAACATCGAGCTGCGCCTGGCAGGCTGTAATACCTGATGCTGCTGTAAATAGACCTTGTGACATATATAACCTCCTGTATGTTCGTTTATAACTAATTTAATTCTGTTTTTTATCGTTTATGATTTTACTCTGTTTCAGTTTCATCCCCAGTTTCATCTCCGGTTTCATCCCCGGTTTCTTCAGTTTCTGCTATAGCCAGGATATTTTCTATGGGATAGGCTGTGTCTCCCCCTTCAAAGACTATGTTTGCCCCTGTATCGCTAATTATAGCTCCTGCGACCTTTCCTGCTATAATTTCATTCTCGTTATCAGGATTAACGAGGCTAACTGTTTTTCCGATAAGCGAGCTTGCCTGCATGAATTGATTTGAATTCGCAAGTTCATCATTCAGCTTTTGAAGTTCGGAAATTTGAGTAAACTGAGCCTGCTGTTGAAGCATTTGTGAGTTATCCATCGGGTTCATTGGGTCTTGATACTGCAGTTGCTTCATCATCAACTGCAAAAACGCATCCTGGCCAAGCTCTGATGTGCCGGTTTCCCTATTTTCATATTGTACAGCTGCTGTTTGGTTTGCTAAGTCAGTTAAAACAGAATTTATTTCTGACTGATTCATTTGTCCTACCTCCTTTTATACCTTATAGTCAACGTTTCCTGCTAAATGCCCGATTTTAGAACTAACCGGCTCTTCTTCCCCATCCTCTTCAAAATCGTAAGATTCAGGGTTTGCCGGCTCATGCCCGTTTTCTGCCAGATGTCCGTCTTCAGAAGAATTCGAGTCAGCCCCGGAAGAGTTGCCTTTTTGGTCAAATTTTGCCATTGTGTCAAAATTGGATTCCCCCTTTGACTGCGATTCCTGCGAATTAACCACGACCCTGTTTACATTGATCCCCTGCTCTGAAAGACTTTGTTTTAAGGATTCCAGGCCTTTGGAGAGCATTTCTCTTGTCTGGTTATTATCTGTTGTAATCCGGGCTGTTAATTCGCCCTTCTGGCTTACCAGGTTAATATTCACTTTACCTAGGTTTTCCGGTCTTAAATTTATAGAAACTTCCGATTTTCCATTAGCCAGTTGTGCGGAAGCATTTTTAACCTGGTTTATGATTGATCTGTGGGTAGATTCTGCATTTTTTGAGCTTAAAACTTTGTCAAATTGGGCGATTTTTTGAAAATCAATTTTTTGTGAATTGCTATCAGTGATTATTGACTGATTATTTCCGGCTTTAGGCTCATGTCCCGAATTTTGCTGTCCCTGTCTTGTCATTGACTCGCCTGAGTGTTTTTGAAGCTCAGCATTTGCTGCTATTTTTATATTTTCAAGTTTTAAATCTTCTTTTTTTACATCTTCTTTAACTTCCGCCTGTTTTAAATTTTGCTCAGGAGGAAGCTTTTTATCATCTTTTGAAGAGTCGTTTTTCGCTTTATTATCAACCGAGGGCTGGGGTTCCGGATTTTTTTCTGTGGACTTATCTTTATGCTCGGTAATATTAGGGATTTCTGGCTTTGTCTTTTCAGTGTCCTTTTTCTCGGTATTTTGTTGGAGTTTTATTTCTTCCTCAGCTTTTTCAGGTTTTTTAGCTGTAGAGTTGTTATTATCTGTAGTGTTTACCTCTTTTTTAACTTCAATGTTAGTCATTACCTTTTTATCAGCAGTTTTACCGGCAGCTGTATCAGTAGTTGTATCTGTATTTTTAGTTGTATTTACATTTTTTTCCTCTGTAGCGGCCTTTTCCAGCAAAATTTTCCCTGCAGTTTCTTTTGCAGGTTCTGCTTTTATACTTTGTTGAACCTGTTTATCGGAGGATTTATCTGTTTTATTATTTTCGGTCGCCTGTGCTGCTACTTTTTCTTCATTCCCACTAGTTTTAGAGTTTACAGCTTCATTAGATGTTGCTTTTTCCACATTTTTTGGGGTTTTGGAATTTTCAGACTGCTGGGAAGAAGCGTTAACAGCTTCTTTTGATGTTTTGTTTTCCGCTTGTTTATCGTAATTATCTTTTGTGTTTGTTGTGGAATTTTGCCCCGGATGAACAGGATTTTCACTGTATGACTCCTCTAAAATATCCTTACTGTCAGAATTGTCAGAGCTTTCCTTGTCTTTATTGCTTTGCAAACTTAGTTCTTCATCCGATGAAAACTTTTCCGGAGAGTTTTTCCCGGGTTTCCCGCTTGAACAGTTTTCAGTTTTTTCATAATTAAAGTTGTAACTTTTATTTGCGGTTTCAAAAATTTTCATAAAATTTTTGGAAATGCCTGTTGAGGAATAATCAAATTCAAGTTTATTTTGTTTTTGAATAATATCCGCTTTTAAAACACCTGTTAAAATGTTTGTGGCCATTCTTAAAAAACCTCAATTAAATGATAACAATTTGTTTCCCCGTATTTTTAGCCTTTATTTATAATCCCCGGTTTAGCCTGTTCGTTTGTACCTGTTTACGGCTATTTCGTCAATGTTAATCATGTCTTCTTTTTCTATTTGTTTTTTAAACTCCTCCAGCGCTTTTTCCCTGAGTTTCTCCATCATTGTTTTTTCTTTTAACGCTTCCAGCATAAGCCGGTTTTTTTCCTCGAGTTCTTTATTAATTTTTTCTATAAGTTTTTGCTGGTTTTTTATGTCGCTATCAAGCTTTGACAGATAGTTCTGGTGGCAAAAAATAAAGGTATGGTCTATTATTCCGGAATTTAAGATGAACTCCAGGCCTGCCCGGGTCTTATCATGTTCATCCTGCAAAAATTCAAGGTTCTTTTGTTCTCGCACCAGTTTGTTTTTAACCTTTGCAAACTCAAGCTGAGAGTCTTTAAGCTTTTTCTCCCTTGCTTCAAGGACGCTTTGAAGTTTAAATTTAAACCCTTTCACCTTTTCCCCCTGAGCATGAGTTTTGCCGGTTTAATTAGAGATTAATCCATTTAAAGCCCTTAATTCATCCTCTAAAGAAAGTATTTGGATTTGAATATAAATGTTTTGATAAATTAAGTTTATAAGTTTAAAAACTGTTTTTCAATTATTATAGAAACCCTTCTGGAATCAATAATAACAACGTTTTTAAACTTATAAGCCATGTTAAGTAGAAAAAAAATTTTTCTTGTAAGAAAAAAAACATTTGAGTATGATTTTTTAAGTAGCAATTTTTGTTTAATAAATAAGCGAAAATTATAGCCAACCGAATATAAGATTGTTTTAAGGGACATAATATGAGTTTACAGCTGGATTTTAACACTTTTTTTATGGTATCGGGTTTTTTGCTGGCAGCGTATTCTTGTGTGGCAAATGACGTTATCCAGACATTAGGAACATTCTTAAGCTCAAATGAAAAAAGACCGGTACTTGTTATATGGGCGTATGTGAGCATAATCCTTGTTGTTACCCTGGTTTTTGGCTGGATAGCAAACGATGGGGAAATGTCATTTCACAGGCTGGACAAAATTCCTTATACGGGAATTTTCCACTGGTACCATGTCCTTCCTCCTATAGCTCTTCTTGTTTTAACAAGGTTTGGAATGCCTGTAAGCACCACATTTTTATTGCTAATGGTCTTTAGCCCTGCTGCAGTCGTTGAAAAAATGATATTCAAGTCGGTTTGCGGATATATAATAGCTTTTGTTTCGGCTATTTTTCTTTATACCGTCATAGCAAGGGAAATAGAAAACCATTTTCTCAACACCAAAGACCGTGGGGCTCCCGGGTGGGTTATCATGCAATGGTGCTCCACCGCTTTCTTATGGTCGCAGTGGATTATGCACGATGTCGCTAATATATTCGTGTATTTACCCAGAAAATTTGACCTGGCAAGCTTAATAATGGTTTTGACGGTATTTGTAGCTCTACTTGGGCTTATAGCTTATGTCCGCGGGGGGACTATACAAAAAATTGTCCGTCAAAAGACAAATACCACTGATATTCGCTCAGCTTCGATAATCGACCTTATTTATGCGTTTGTCCTGGTATTTTTCAAGGAAATCAACACGCTTCCAATGAGTACAACCTGGGTTTTCGTGGGAATTCTTGCCGGTCGGGAGCTGGCTCTTTATAACAGGTTAAAACACCGTTCATCCAAAAAAGTCTGGAGCAATCTTGGAAAGGACTTCTTTAAGGTCTTTACAGGACTGGCGGTAAGTATATTTGTGGTTTATCTTATTTCAATGGTTAAATAAAAAATAAGAAAAAATTCCTGTAAAACCTCAAGAACAAACGCAAAAAAGGGTTTTTAAACTCCCGAATAAAGAGGACTTGTGGTCTTAAAATAAACAAATTTAATCCTTAAAATTTAGTAAGTCACCTACGTCAACACCAATGCCATCTGCGAGTTCAGCTATCTTTTTAAGCGACATATTTTGCTGGCCGCATTCAATTTTACTTATGTAATTTTGGGTTATATCTAATTTTTCAGCAAGTTGATCTTGTGAGAGGTCTTTTTTTATTCTCGCAAGCTTTACATTTTTGCCAAATTTTTTAAGTAAATGTCCATAATTCATACTTATAAATTAGCAAAATTTGACAAATAAATACTACTGAGCTATAAATAATATAATAGTAGTAATAACTACTAAAAGAGCCTTACGTCAAAAAAACAGAGAGAAAAAATGAATTTAGAACAATCTTTAAAAGAAGTTCAAAAAGATATCAAAAACCTCAAGCTGATCGTATTTGAGCCGTCTAAAAATGAAGCAAGGTTTCTTTTGGACTATCTATGCTGGGAAGAAAATGATGCCAGAAAAAACTTCGATGCAATCTACGCCAAAGAACTTGAACTACTGCACGAATGGCTGGAAATTTATTGCGAAGAACATAATTGCTCAAAGGAAGATGCTTTATTAAGCATTGTTGAAGGATAAATTATAATTAAGAGACTCTAAGAACCTATCCGAAAATAAAACAGACCCGACTTTACAAGACAGCTTCTTTAGTCTTCTACAAAAACCTTTACAGGCTTAACAAAATTCCCGCTGATCTCCGCTACCGAAACAAGGCTGCTTTTAAAAACAAGCTGGGCCATCCCTTCTTTTAGACCGGATAGCATCAAGCCCTGCCCGCTTTTGAGTTTATCCCTCTGCTCCCGGTCAATCTCTACAACTTCAAAACCAAGGACTTCAACAGGATTTATAAGAAATTGGAAAACTTCACCTCTGCGGTAATAATTTTCTATTTGCTCCAGGGTTAAACTTTCTTCCAGCCTGAAATTTCCGGCCCTTGTCCTTGTTAGGTTTTCCAGACAACAGCCATAACCCAGTTTTACACCCAGGTCATGAGCTATTGAGCGGATATACGTCCCTGCTGAGCAGTCTATATCAACTACTAATATAGGATTTTCAGTATTAATCCTCTTTATATCCACCAGTTCGATATTGTCAATAATCACCTGTCTTGCGGGGATATTCTTTATTTCTATGTTTTTGCGTGCATATTCATAAAGACGCCTGCCTTTGTAATGCACAGCCGAATATACCGGTGGGATTTGGGTTATTTCTCCTTTAAATTCCTGAAGATAAGATTTAATCCGCTCTATATCAAGATTAACAGAAATTTTTCTCTGGATTTTCCCTTCTATATCGTAAGTATCGGTTTCTACTCCAAGTAAGATATAAGCCCTGTATGCCTTTGAAGTGTCAAGATACTCAATAATCCTCGTAGCTTTACCTGTACAAACAGGAAGAACCCCAACCGCTAACGGATCAAGGGTTCCTGCATGTCCTATCTTCTTCATGCCCAGTATCTTTCTTAACCGGTTTACTACCTGATGGGAAGTAAAACCTCCGGGCTTATTTACGTTTATTATTCCGTTAAGCATATTAAACGTTGAGGATATATCCGCCCTGTTCCGCATTTGTCAGAACATCTCCGGCAAGTTTAGCTCTCAGGTTTTTAATATACTTATAAACATAGTCATTAGGGAGTTCGAGCAAGTTAGCCAGGTCTTTTACAGAAACTATCTGTTTTCTGTTTTCGCGAAAATAGTTGAAAATGACTTCTTCTCTTTTATTCAGCTTCTTTTTAAAGTCGAAGGATACTTCCCTATCAGGTTTTTGCTGCTCTTCTTGTTCTTCCTGTTCAGTTTTTTGCTCAACAGGTTTTTGAGCTGCCTGAATTTGTTCGATTTCTTCGCTTATGTCTTTCTTTTTCAGAAATAAATCATGCAGGTCATGGGTCTCTTTCTTTGACTGGATGGATTTTCCCAGTCTTTGCGCATACTCCTCCAGAGTGATCTTCTCTGTGGAGCGTCTCCACTGCATAATTTCTTCTTTTGTAAGCGCTGAAGGCATTTTCCTACTCCTTTATTCAAAAATGACAAACATTAATCAACAATTATGTATATTTTTTATATGTTTATTATACGTTTATATATAATATAAAAACAAATCAGATTTAAAATTTTTGTTTTCATGTGCAATCTTAATAATTTTTTACAACTTTTTGACCTTTTTATTTGAAGATACGGGGTAATTTACTCCTTAATGCTAACGGTACCTGCTACAGCCTCATTTAGCCAATAATGTTTCCGGTATCTGTTTATATATTACAACCGAAAGTTTATATTAAAGTAAATATCTAAACGGTGATTTTTAACAAAGTTTTTATTTTTATTATAAATTTTAAAGCCTAAAAGTTTATTACCCGGTGGATTTAGGCTTGTTGCAGGTGTATTTTACATTAGGAAAAATTTCTTGAGCGTGTAAAAATATAAAAAAGCGGTAAAAACAAAATGACACAGCAAGCGAAGAACAAATTTACTTACTATCTCGGTGATGTAATGTACATTAACGTCACGAACCTTTGCACAAACCGGTGTGAGTTCTGTATAAGAAGCACCGGGGAAACAGTAGGCGGGGTAAACCTTCTTTTGAAAGACGAGCGTTTTTCAGCAGAAGATATTATAAATGAATTAAAGACCACTTTCTCGGGCAAATGCAGGGAAATAGTATTCTGCGGCTATGGGGAACCGCTTATAAAGCTTGATATTGTTAAGGAAACAGCAAAATTCATCAAGGACAATTACCCGCAAGTCCCTATACGGGTAAACACTAACGGACATGCGAATTTAATTCATAAACGAAACATAATTCCGGAATTGACAGGGCTTATAGATAAAATTTCCGTAAGTCTTAATTCTGATAATGCCGAGCAGTACGCTGAAATTTGCAAACCCAATTTTGATAAGGAAATAACTTATCAGGCAGTAAAAGATTTTATAAAAGAATGCGCACAAAATGGTATTGAAACCACAGCCACGGTAGTTTCCGGGTTTAAAGACATTGAAGTTAACCTGGAGAACTGTGAAAAAATCGCTATGGGACTGGGAGCAAAATTCAGGGTAAGAGAATGGCTTCCAGCGGGTTATGATTCATAACTTGCCTGCGTAGAAGCCCCGGGTTTGTTGCGAAAAAGTCCTATCGCAATGGTGCTATTCATCAGTTACAATGTTACCACTACCATAAAAAGCATAATAAAAATGAAAAAAATAGCGATACATACGTTGGGGTGCAGGGCTAATCAGCTGGAATCATCCATAATTTCCGATAAATTTGTGGAATATGGCTGGCAGGTCGTAAATTTTAGCGAAAAAGCGGACATTTATGTAATAAACACCTGCACGGTAACCGCAAATAGCGATAATTCCTCCCGATATTACGTAAGAAAAGCAAAAGCGGCTAATCCGGCAGCTAAAATTGTGGTTGCAGGCTGCTATCCGCAGGTTTCCGCAAAAGAAACCGCAGAAATTAACGGAGTTGACCTTGTGCTGGGCAATGCGGAAAAACTTGAACTGGCTGATTTGATCGTTAAGCAGGATATTTTATCCCAAAACAACGGCAAAATATATGTCTCTGATGTAATGAAAGAGGAAAAATTCCGGGATAAAACCGTTCTGTCTGCTTCAGGACGGGTAAGGGCGACCATAAAAATTCAGGATGGCTGCAATTACCGCTGTTCTTACTGCATAATCCCGTACGCCAGGGGTAAAAGCCGCAGTAATGAACTTTCCGGGATAATTAACCATATTAAAGGAATTGCAGAAAACGGGTTCAGCGAAGTTGTCCTGTCCGGGATTCACCTGGGACAGTGGGGACTGGATTTAAAACCGCAAAACCGCCTATTAAACCTGCTAAAAGAAATTGAAACCATACCCGAGCTTAAAAGATACAGGTTAAGCTCTATGGATCCCGGGGAATTTAACGATGATCTCATAAATTTTCTGGCAAATTCGAAAAAACTTTGCCGTCACCTGCATATTTCGCTTCAAAGCGGGAATAACGAAATTCTCAAGGCAATGAAGCGCCGCTATACTGTCCAGGATTATTCCAAATTAATAAATATGCTGGTGGAAAAAATTCCGTTTATAAACATAGGCAGCGATATAATAGTCGGATTTCCCGGAGAATCCGAAGAACAGTTTCGGGATACTTATAAAAACCTGAAAATCCTTCCTATAGGCTATATACATGTATTTACCTACTCAAAACGCAAAGGCACACCGGCTGCTCAAATGCCAAAACAGGTAGATACAGGCGTTAAAAAACAAAGAAACAAAATATTAAGCGGGCTTGCAATGTCTAAAAACTTTGAATTTCGACAAAAAATGGCTAATAAAGAATTCTTTATTATTGCGGAAAATTTCCGGGATAAAAAAACCGGTTTACTAAAAGGAATGACTGATAATTTTATTTCTGTAATTACAGAAGGTCCTGACGAATTAAAAAATCAGATGGTAAGAGTTAAAATATCAAAGGTTGACCACAAAAATACTTATGGAACTCTGCTTTAATGGTTAAAAAAAGGGTAGTGGTCGCATAGTGACTGATGCCCGCTGTCACGGCAATGAGGACAGGAAAAAATTTTTATCAGTTAACACTTAAGCACTACCAAAATTCTTACAAATGCGTAAGGGATTTTCTATGCTATTTTACCCCGAAAGTATGATATCCCCCTGCAGAAATAGATGTGAAACCTGTCTGGGATGTTATCTGGGTTGGCACACTCCTATCTATAGTATTCCCCAGCCCTAACTGCCCATAAATATTAGATCCCCAGCACCAGGCAGTCCCGGCCTTTAACCCGCAGGTGTGATATCCTCCTGCAGAAATAGAAGAAATAGATGTGAACTCTGTCGGGGATGTTATTTGTGTTGGCACACTCCTATATGTAGTATCCCCCAGCCCTAACTGGCTATAATTATTTCTTCCCCAGCACCAGGCAGTCCCGGCCTTTAACCC
>JANQIY010000060.1 GCA_028281965.1 Candidatus Gastranaerophilales bacterium | reverse complement strand
GCAACTCATTTCCGGCGACTTCGTCGCCTCGCCCCTGTTTTTATTTATGATTTTGCAAAATTTATTTCAATAAGGACAGCGGAAAAAATTCTTCGGCACCGGGTGGCTAAGAATTTTTGCAGTCTGCTTCATGTTGAAAATTTAAATTTTAACTCCATTTAAAACCTTGTTATAATTGCTTTTAAGCTAATTCGCGACTCGAGTTAATTAGCAATTCGAGTTGATTATATTATTTCATTGATAAAAGAAAGGAGTGTTAAAAAATAGTCTTAAATGTAATAATATACTGCAAAAAGGACTTTTATTTGGTCTTATTGTGTTTTTTATCGGTAATCTTCCAGGATTATTTTTCACATGGATTTTAATTAATGTTGCAGATGCAGTGATTCTATATTGGCTAAAAGCATTTATTTTGTCTTTTTAAAATTATTGTTTAAGGGATAAAGAATAAGAACTTACACATTTTAAATTTTTTCAAAAATCCCCGCCCTCAGAGGTAGTTAAAGGCGGAGCCTTTAACAATTCCATATAGATTTTTAAAAAATTTTACGTAAGAATTTTTTCATACTTCCTTAATAAAATTTTCAACCTTTTTTATAAAAAAATCAAAAAACCCGCTTCGTATTGAAACAGGTTTTATTCCGTATGCTTATAAAAATAAAATGGGCAGTACTGGATTCGAACCAGTGACCCCCAGAATGTCGGTCTGGTGCGCTACCAACTGCGCCAACTGCCCATAGTTTTTATTAAATTGTTTATTTTTAGCGATGAGCAGTTGATTTTTTTTGGATTTTTCCGGCTCTGCTGCGCTCGCCAGGGCTCAACCTCCCATGCGAAAATTAATTTATCATAAAAATGTTAATTTATCTATTTTTTGCATAAATTTCGAAATTTTTCTTAACCTGTACCGCTGTGATTCAATGATATTCTTGAAAACATAGGCTTTAAGAAGCTCTTCATCCTCAATCAAGTCGAATAATTTATAAAAACTTTCTATATTGCCCAGTTCAATAATTGTGTAATTTTTATACTTATCTATCTCTTCAAGTCTTTCTTTCATTTTTTACTCCTTATTATATTAATAATTCCCATAATTGGAAATTATTAACATAATAACGTACTGACAATATAATGTCAATATGACACAATAAAGACATTATGAATGAAAATAAAACTTTATCCTTTAAATTTGGGAAAAGAATTAAATTTGAAAGAATTAAGCGAGATTGGACTCAGGAACAATTAGCAGACCACGCAAATATTGGCAGAACAACAGTAGCTAATTTAGAAAAAAATAATTCCTCTCCAACTCTTGATATTGTGGAAAAACTTGCAAGAGCTCTGGGATATGAGCCTTATGAACTTTTGATATTCAAAGACCTTGAAATTTAAGAGCTTGCCTGGCTAAAATTACTAATAGCTTTTTATATAAAACGATACAGGCTCGATTAAGGACTGTGATGTGTTAAAACCCTATATAGCTATGGCCAACAGGCGTATAGGGTTTTAACCAAATTGCTTCTAAAGCATTAAAAAAAGGCGACACCCAGATTCGAACTGGGGATAGAGGTTTTGCAGACCCCTGCCTTACCACTTGGCTATGTCGCCTTAGCTTAGTAAATTATTAAATAAGCATTTTTTTTAGTCAATATCACTAAAATAACTTCCCGTTACTCTATACTGTCTAATTTAAACATTTAATGCTCTTTAAAAAATAAACAACTGTCTAAAAAACAGGCTAACTCTCCTGCAAAATATTTATGCCGTTAAATTCATTTCTTGCTGCTGCTATTCCGTTTTGGATATAAAATTCTACAGCCTCTATACAGATATCAGTTACTTTAGGAAGAAACTTTTGCTCCTGTTCGCAAAACCTTTGAAGCACATAACTTTTCCATAAATGTTCTCCAGGATTCGGACCTATGCCTACTTTCAGCCGGGCAAACTTTTCACCGCCGCAACAGGAAATTATCGACTTAATACCGTTATGCCCGCCTGCTGAGCCGTCAGGCCTGAACCTTATTCTCCCAAAATCCAGGGATACGTCATCGAAAATAACGAATAGATTATTTATATCAAGCTTATGCCAGTTTAAAACGCTGCAAACAGCTTTTCCGGACAGGTTCATATATGTCTGCGGCTGAACTATTATAACTTCCCTGCCTTTTATTTCCCCTTTTCCTGTAAGAGCATCGAATTTAGAAGAATACTTACCGTTAATTGAATATTTCTCGGCAAGAGCACCGGTAATTTTAAAACCTAAATTATGGCGGGTATTTTTATATTTTTCACCGGGATTTCCCAGCCCAACAATTACCAACATTTAACAACTTCCTGAAAAATTACTATAAAAAACCGCTTTTATTAATGGTCTTAATAAACTCGAGTTGCTAATTGCATGTATGCAACATTTGCCAAAACCCACCCATGAATGAGCTACTGCGTTAGCTCCCGCTGCCGCGCACAGCCACCCTAT
>JANQIY010000059.1 GCA_028281965.1 Candidatus Gastranaerophilales bacterium | reverse complement strand
TGCTAACGCAGAGCCGCCGCCTCTCTTTTATAAATTTTAAGAAATTTTTATCAAGCTATAATTGTTTTTAGCTAACCCGTAATTGGGGTTAATTAGCAGGTCTTTTTTATATTATCCATGTACGGGTTCAGAAATTTTTTCCAGGGCTTCAAAGGTCTTATGTTCCTCTCCCGGAACCTTAACCGCAATATCCCCGATAGAGACCATTCCCGTAAGTTTATTGTTTTTATCAACAATAGGGACTCTTCTTACCTTGTACTTTTTCATTTTACCAACGAGAAAGTCGATATCCTCGTCTTCATGACAGGTTATCACGTCCTTGTTCATGAATTCATGAAGTTTTGTGGTTTCCGGGTTTTTATCCTGCAACACCACAAAAAGCGTAATATCCCGGTCAGTCAGTATTCCTTTCAAGTGCTTTTCTTTATCAACTACCGGCACAACCCCGCAATTTTGCTCCTGCATTATCTTTACAGCTTCTTTAACAGTACTTTCAGGATATGCCCATTTTGTGCCATGGCTCATTAACTCTTTGCATTTCATAATTATTAACCTCCTGAATTAATGCTTTTGCATATTTGAAGTTAAGTATAGCACTGCCAGGTTTAACTGCCATTGGGAAAAACTACTAATTTAAATTATTTTATACCGCTGCCAGTTATTACAAAAGACCATTGCACAACTATATTTTAATTCTCAAGCACTGAAATATTCTGAATACCAATCTGCTGGGCAGCGTCCATAACTTTTACCACAGCGCCATGGGTAGACTCTTCATCCGCTTTTATCAACAGACCGTCTTTTTGCTCCTTATATGTTTCCTCAAGAAGTGTCAGGAGGTTTTCTCCCTCGACGGATTCTCCGTTTAGAGAGTATTCTCCCTTTTCAGATACATTAACCGTGATAATTTTAGGCTCATCTTCCTGTTTTTGAGCCTCATGCTCAGTCGGGATCATCAGGTTAAGTCCCTGCTGGTCGAGTAAAGGCGCAATCACCATCATAATAATTAACAGCACCAGGAAAATATCTGTTAAAGGGGTTATATTTATTTCATTAAAAGAATCTCTTCTGTTGTGAGTACTCATTTTGTTTCCTCTGTTGAAACCTGCGCTAAATTTTTATCTGTATTTTTGTCTTCAAGCTCTTTTTGCTGTTGTTTGCTGAGAGGCTCCCCGGCAACGGTAAGCTTTTCATACCCTGCTTCCTGTGCGGCTCTCATCACTTTCATAATTTCCTTTGTCTTAGTCTGCGAATCGGCTTTAACCACGACTTTTTTATCCTTTGATTCTTCAAGAAGCCCTTTCAGCTTTTCAGCCAGACCTGATTCCTCAGTCTGGGCGGAATTTACATAGAACATGGAATCCTTTGTAATGGACACTGTAATTTCCTTTTCATCAACAGACAGCCCGCTGTTGATGGAAGGCAGCGCAATGTCCTGCTCAAGCGCCTGGAACATCGGTGCAATCACCATCATAATAATTAACAGCACCAGAAAAATGTCCGTTAACGGGGTTATGTTGATTTCGCTGAAGATTTGCCCTTTTTTTCCTGAAGATTGTATCGCCATTTATGTTTTCCTTATACTTAAAATTGCGGGCCGATTGTTTTTTGTGCAGCCTGCACCGGTTGTTCCTGCGGATCCTGTCCTTCCGTTGCTTTTTTTACGTTTTTTTCCATTGAGGTGTCACTGTCAACGTAGCTGAGGAATAACAGCTTGAGGAGCTGGAAATCATCCTCATATCTTCTGACAACTGACTGGAATGAGTTATAGAAAACAACGGCTACAATAGCAACTCCAAGACCGACCGCTGTAGCTATAAGAGCCGAACCAATACCTAAAGCGACCGCTGCGCTCTGGTTTCCCTGGGTAGCGAGATCCTGGAATGTATATAGAATCCTTACAACTGTGGCAAACAAACCGAGAAAAGGTGCTACACCGCCTATTGTTCCCAGTATCATAAGGTGTTTTTCAAGTTTTCTAACCGCAAGGCTGGTGGAAATGTCAAATGATCTTGCGAATTCCTTCTTTTGTTCGGAAAGTACCCTGATGCCTTCCTCTGCAACATCACCGATTACACCGCCAAGCTGCGCACTTAGAATTTGAGCCCCTTCCAGGTTATTCCTGTTTAATTCCCTTTGAAGCCTCTGGATAAACTGGATTACATCTCTTTTGTTCTTGTTGTAGAAAGAAATCCTGTTAATTACGACTGCGACTACCAGAATAGAGCAGATAAATATCGGAAATAATACTGCCCAGTCCTGTTTAATTGCGTGAATAAATAGTTCCATAGTTATAAATCCTCTTTTTTCTATTAACTTATCTTAATTTTTTAAAATTGCTGCCCGCCTATACCAAATACGTTATAATCAAAAGTAAACTGTATATCTATATCATCCCCCCGGTACTCTGATGGAAGCGGACTGAAAGGAGCAGCGGCTTTAACTGCCTCTAATGCAGCCCTGTCTGATTCCGGCTGGCCTGATGGGGTATGTACCTTCAGGGACAATAACCTTCCGTCCCTGCTTACCTTGAATAAAAGCACAACTCTTTTACTCTTGTTTCCTCTGGGAGGATTCCATCTTCTTTTAATCCTTCTTTGCAATTCCCTCATATACGGCCCAAAATCAGGTTCTTTAAGGGCATCAACGCCAGGCCTGCCGTCCGGGTTGCCCGGGCCGGGATTTCCCGGATTACCTCCACCTACGGAGTAACTGGGAGCTCTTCTTATAGTATTTTGCCCGCTGCTTCCGGCCGACATAATCGGTGCAGGTTCAGAGGTCGGAGCTGACTGGCCTATAGGACCGCTTGTAACCGGCCCTCCAAATGCAGGCTGCGGCTTTGGAACATTTTTGGGAACCGGAACCGGCACTGAAAACGGGTTAGGAGCTTGCCTTTTTGGCATTGAAACTCTTTGTCTTGGAATTGGCCTTGGAGGAACCTTTGGTGCTGTCTGAGCAGGTTTTTTAGCAGGCTGCTGCGGTTTCTTTTTAACCTTTGTTGTAGCCTTCTTTGGAGGAGGCGTTGCGGGCTGAGGTTTTGAAACACTGGTTGAAGGTTCCGGATCAGATATTTTTCTCTTGGGGTCATGTTTTCCGCCTGCCCTTGAATCCCTGTCTGAACGAAGGTTTGTATCCTTGTTAATCGGCTTTTGTTCCGGTTTGTTTACAATTATAAATTCAATATCCTTAACTTTAGGTTCAGGCTTGGTAAATATTGGAAGAACTATCCCTAATAAGGCAAGGATAAAGATTAATATTTTTATAAACAGCCAAAAGAGAAATACAACAAGCGGATGAGCTACTGTAGAAATCACAAGAGCCTTCTCTAAAGGTATTTCATTGTTATCTTCCTTTAAAACGGCTGAGATTTGTTCTTTCTGCTTATTAAGCTCTTCTTTTTCCGGTTTTTTCCCGAGAATAGTGTTCATTAATTTCTCTCAAGTGAAGTAATTAAGTTTTTATATTTAAAATTATAATGTTATAAATATAAATGGCCAGTATTTTAATTTTGTTGAGTAAAGTCTATCACAACCCGAACATTAACGGCAATTAACCAGTAAGATTAGGAATTTGTTATTAACTACCTCTTTAATCAGGTTGTATTAATAAGAACCGGCGATTAATATCTATAGTTATAATCAGGAGTTACACTAGGCAATTGGGGATTTGTATTCTGTTCTCCTCCTATCCTGAGTTCGCTGTCAAGTATTATATTAAGCTGTTCGCCGGCTTCTATGACAACTTCCCTTCCTTTATCGTAAATTGTCTTTGCAACTCCGGTACCGCCGCCAATAGCTGTTCCGATAGCAGCGCCCTTACCTACACTTCCTCCTGAAACAGCCCCGAATATGGTTCCAAGCAATGCTCCCACGCCTGAGCCAACAGCTGTATCCTTAACAACTTCCTTGGCCCTATCCATTCCGGTGCCGCCTTTAAGGATTCCTGATCCGTCTTCCGTAGCAATTTTACCGGAAAGCCCGACTGTTTTGCCGGAAGGTGTAGTTGCCTGGTTGAATACAATCATAAGCTTACCGTTTTTCCCGGCTCTCCCTGCGGATTCTGCCATAACCACAGTTCCGGTTACGCTTGTGCCTGCCGGAAGTACCATTGCCCCGCTGTAATAAAAAGGCCTTTCCATTAAAACGCTGATTCTATCGCCTGTCCTGAGGTTTTTACTGCTGATTGTCCTGTTAGCTGTCGCCCCGGAAAGCATTGTGCCCGCCGGCACTGTGACTACACGCCCCTGTAGCGGAGGCAGGCTGTAATTATTCTGAACAGGTATGTTGTTATAATTTGGAGCCGCCTGCGTCCTGTTGTAATTTGGGTTAGGCGCCTGACTGTAATTATTTTGTCCTGAATACCGCTTTTTATTTTTTTTATAATTCTGCTGGTAAGGGGCCTGGTAAGTTGAATTATTTTGCTGATAAGCCGGCCCCCGGTTTTGGGATTCATCATAGCTATAGTCAGAACTTTCATAGCTGTAATCGTAATCATCCGTATAAGGGGCAGCATAATCCTGTCCCATAACCGGCATTGTCATAGAAATTAGCACTACGCCGCTAAGACAGCTTAGGGTCAATTTTTTAAGGCTATTTTTCATCTGTTTTTGTTCTCCTTTCCCATTTTTTAATAATATATATCAAAGTTTACAAATATTGCATAGGGGTCAATAAAATTATTTTATATAAAATATTGTATAGTTAAATATTAATAAATTTCCACTAAAATTTCCATTTATATAAACGAGTAAAAGCCAAAAATCGTTCATAATGTATTAACAACCCGGGCTAAATAACCCGAATCACGAATTAGCTTAAAAGCAATTATAACAAGGTTTTAAATGGAGTTGAAATTTAAATTTTCAACATGAAGCAGACTACAAAAATTCTTAGCCACCCGGTGCCGAAGAATTTTTTCCGCTGTCCTTATTGAAATAAATTTTGCAAAATCATAAATAAAAGCAGGGGCGAACGAGGCGACGGAGTCGCCGGAAATGAGTTGCA
>JANQIY010000380.1 GCA_028281965.1 Candidatus Gastranaerophilales bacterium | reverse complement strand
TGAAAATATACTGAAATTATTTCAGCATGACAATTTATGGCGTTTTGAAATTAATGATAAGCTATTTAAATTAAAAATGTAGGGGAGTAAGCCCTTCGGAGGGTTTCTTGCTTATAAGCGAATTTTGTTAAATTCCAATGTTTTTGTTAAATTCTTATTAAGTAGAAAAAAAGGCTGTTTAATTAATATGAATATACTTCAAAATATTTTAAATAAAGATAACAGTTTTTATGATAGTAAGGTTGGGCTTATATTCCAGTCCTTTTTTGTAAACTGTATGTTATTTCCCTATTACAAGCTGCTTTTTAAGATTGAAGTAAAAGGCAGGGAGAATATTCCCTCTAAAGAAGCGCTGATATTTGCTTCAACTCACACTTCCCACCATGACCCCCCGCTTCTGGCGACTGCCACCAGGAAACATATTGCTTATATGGCCAAAAAAGAGCTTTTTGATATCCCGGTACTTTCCCAGCTTATCAGTGCTCTGGGAGCGTTTCCCGTAAACCGTGAAAAACCCGAGATTAAAACCATAAAAACAGCCAGGCGGGTAATTGCTTCCAAGAGATGGAATTTGGGGATTTTTCCCCAGGGTACCCGCATTCCTGACGGAAGCCTGGACAGTGTAAAATCCGGGTTTTCACATATCGCGAGGATTACTAAGTCGACTGTTGTGCCTGTTTATATTGATTTCAGGTGGGGGAAATATCCTATTTACGGAAAGATAGTCGTACATATAGGTAAACCTCTTCCTGTGTCTGACAATGCCGAGGAAATTGAGGAAAACTGGAAAAAAGCCGTATCTGAGCTTGCAGGGAGGGAGTATATAGCTTTAAGGCCTGCAGGTGCCCAGAAAGCGGAAGTTTTATAAAATAAAGCCTAGTCAGGGCATAATGTTGTAAAATTAAATAATCCGCTTAATTTTAATTGGTGGAGATGTTTTAGTAAAAATAAAAAATCCGGGAGCATATAGAAGTGGAAAAATACTTTCCTGAATCAGAAACACTTTCGATAAAGAGGTTAAAAGTTGCCATAGAAAAGAAAAACTGGGAACTTCTGGAAAAAGGGATAAAAAAAGCGCGGGATATGAAAGATGCCGGGCAAAGGTTCAGCCAGCTTGAGTTATGGCAGAATCTACTCCTGTGGGCAGAATCGGAAAACATTCCCCCTGAGCCCTGGGAGAAGTTAAGCGAGTTTGTTAGCAGCCTTTCTGAGCTCTACACCAGTGCTGTTATAGAAAATTCCGGCATTATAGACGAGTTTCACCAAGAAACTGCCGGTCTGATTGACAAGGAAGTGACGGTTGTTTATAATCAGGCCTTTGATAAAAATACACTTGATTTGGCCCGGAAATACAGGCTTAACTTGAATAATATAATGTATAACCCGGATAAATACGTGCCTGATGCCGGTTGGATGAATGAACTTGCGGCTCTGGCAACCGTTTTTGATGAACCCCGTGAGGATTTAAAGGGATTTATCTCGCTTATTTCCCTTTTTAAAAAAGACGGAACCATTATTACCGACAGCTATTCCGGCAATATTCACAAAATGCTGGTTAAGGCCGATATCGAAATAGTCTATCCGGGAACCAGGGCCGCAGAAAATAAAAAACTCGGCAAAACCTGGAAATTTTACGCACTGGGCGGGAGTATAAACAGTTTTATATGTGCAGGCTGCGGACACAGGACATTAAAGACCGAATACCATTCCAAAACCCTGGTAGAATGCTGCAGCAAGTGTAAAAGCCCAATGTATCCCGATATTACCAGCACAAACGATAATTACCTGCAAACCATGCCTCATGTCTGGTATGGAGCTTACGAAAACCTTGTAAGCTCCAGGGTCTGGGTGATAGTCACTCCTCCTTCGCATAATGACCAGGTTATGCTCAGAAATTTGCTTTTAGACGCTGCCAAAAATTCCTGTGTGGAAGAAGTTTACCTGGTAACGCCAAAAATTGAGGTTTATGAGCTGTGGAAATCAAAATTTGTAAACCTGGTTAAAAACGTCCAGGTAAAGGAAAATTTCCCCAGCATAGCTTCATTGATTGAGACTTACAATGAAGCTAATGCCGTAAACCGGGCAGCTATCCGGTAAAATACCTGCCTGTAAAGGCTTTCGCTTTTTTCTTGACATTGGATTGACTGTTGGATACTATAATTATTGGCAAAACGGCTACGGGATGTAGCGCAGCTTGGTAGCGCACCTCGCTTGGGACGAGGGGGTCGCTGGTTCGAATCCAGTCATCCCGATTCTCTTTAAGGGATTAATAAAAAGCTGGGCTTCAATAAAATCCCGGAAAAAATGGAACTCTTTTTAAAAAAAGACGCCTATATTAAAGAGAAGCAGTTGTAAATTATACGGGAATGATTTTTAAAAACCCGTTCACTATGCGGAAGTAACTCAATTGGTAGAGTACCTGCCTTCCAAGCAGGATGTTGCGAGTTCGAGCCTCGTCTTCCGCTTTTTTAGCATGAAGCAGACTAAGGAAGAAACAAAAAATTCTTATGTAAAATTTTCAAAAATATTCCTTATTAAATTTTTTCGGTCGAGCGACCGACCGAAGGGAGGGAAGCGAGA
>JANQIY010000361.1 GCA_028281965.1 Candidatus Gastranaerophilales bacterium | reverse complement strand
CCTTTAAAAAATGGCGGATTGGCGCAAAGATATGGTAAAAAGGCGTTTGCCCTAAAGCGCGGATTGTCCCGATTGGATTCTTGCCCATCAAAATCCAATCAACTTCATTGATCCTTTAGGATTGAAATGGGAAAGAAAACCATGGGAAATTATACCTGGCTATGAAACCATTCCTTCCGCAGCGGCTTACGCTCGAAAAATGAGGTCTAAATTTAAAAAGGAGTATGAGCGCCTCTCTAAAATGTGCAAGGATAATAATCCATGCGATCCAGACAACTATAAGAAATGCATGGAAAATATACAGCTTTGGAAAGACTGGTCTGAGAACTATAGTTGGCGGCAAGCCGCTTTTCATGCTTATGCCTGGAGAGAGGAAGAGAATTTCGAAAGATATAAGAAAAAATACAGAGATGAAATGGAAGGCATGAGAAAATTTGAAGAGGAAAAGCGGCAAAGAATGTATGAGAATTTAAGGAGATGGGAATAACTATCAATTAATATTAAAGATCTTATAAAAATACGAGAATTGCGATATGACAAATAAATCTGACTTTGATGATAGGATTTTCAAGAAAATTATTATTGTGACCGTCTCTTTTCTTTCAATATATATTTTGTCTTTTATAGGCGCATTAACGTTTGAATCGGAAAACATTGTTATTAGATTTGCTAGACTTTTAACACTATTAACATATTTAATTCTGTTTTTTATAATTTACAAAAGAAAGAATAAATGGGTAATTATTTTAATGGCGTTGTTGATATTTTTATCAGGGGCAAACGTTATTGCTGTGACTACTGTTGGTATATATACAACTGCTCTTGAAAATTACGGGTTAAAATTATTTTACCTATTATTAGGAGGCTATTTTATATTCAGCGCCGTTTGGCTCACTTTCCTTTCTCTAAGAAAAAATAAAAGGGCTATCGGGGGCTGATTTTAGGAGGGGTCGAACGGGGCCGAATCTTAAATATTAATTATTCACAAACCCAGGCGATTAGAGGCTTTACCCCTAATCGCCTGTTTTGATCTAAAGCGGAAGCCTTCGGCGTCGATTTTATGTCCCTCACTACCGCAAGTTCCGTCGTCGCGTAAATGAGGCGTTGGCGTGTGTTAGGTGTGATGGTTTTTTCGGACAAAAGATTTAAGGAATGGGTCTGATTAGATGTCCGAAAAAACTCCAAAAAATGAGAACGATAAGGATGGATGGGTCTTGATTAGATGTTCTCAATTTTTTTGACTTTCGGGCCGAGCCCCCGAAAGCATCCCACATCGTGTCGGCCTACCATGACCTTTGCATTGCGGACACGCAACGTTGAGCCCAAAACCCGCCGGTC
>JANQIY010000126.1 GCA_028281965.1 Candidatus Gastranaerophilales bacterium | reverse complement strand
TTTTTTCTGCGCAAACTCCCGACTGTCAATTGTCAAGTACAAAATGACTGATTTTAACTTCAAAAAGCCCTTATTTTATGTACCATCATGGTTCTTATGTCAAGTCCAAAAATGAAAAGTTATGCTATAAAGCGCATTATGCCTCAAAAACCAAAATTCAATTTGCCGCCGTTAGATTTGGGCCGTGAGTCGCTTGGGCAAAGAATTGCCCGGCTCAGGAAAGCCAAGGGATATACGCAAGCCGATCTAGCCAAAGCCTTAACCCAAGCCAAGGCGTCCGACAAAGAAATCACCAACCTTCGCGTTCTCATCTCAGATTATGAAAGAAACAGGATAAGGCCAAACTACGAGATGGTTATCAGGCTTGCCCTAGCGCTTGAAGTGACGGCCGACGAGTTGCTCGGAATGAAGCCGATCAAAAAGAAAAGCTATACGCCCAATTTAAAGATCCAGCGAAGAATACGAGACATGGAGTCCCTGCCGCCATCTCAGCAAACAGTCCTTCTCAAAACAATCGATACCTTCATAAAGGCGGCAGGAAAATAAAACTGTTTTGATAGAGGATAATCATGATAAATTCAGAGATTGGGTTCACATCAGAAGTAATAAAGGATCCAAAAAGATTTGTCGGAAGAAATACCTTAATTGAAGATTGTATCAATGCCCTTAATGCACCGCATGGATTAATTGCAATATACGGAAAAAGAGGCGTTGGCAAATCATCCCTATTACGACAGATTCAACAGATGGCACTTGGAGATTACATATTAGCAAAAAATTCAGGTCTTAGTCACTTAATTCCATCGCGCCCAAGAAAATATCTGACTGTTTATTACCAATGCGATTCCATAATTGAGGATGCCTCTTCGTTACTAACACGCCTTTGTAACGATCAACATGAAGAAGACGGGTTGCTTAGATTAGTTCCAGACGATGGCAAAAATATTATCGAATTTACACGTTCTAAGGAGGTACATGCTGGCGCTGATTTAAAAGTGGTTAATTGGGGAGCTAAAGGAATAGAGTCAACAAAATACGCGAAGGTGGTTCCAGAAGATATAGTACAAACATTCCGTAACTTTCTAAATGCCATAGTTACACATCAGGTAAAAAAACGGATGAAGCGTGACGGCTTGCTCATCCTACTGGATGAGTTTGACATTATCCAAAATAAAGCAGGTATTGGGTCACTTATTAAATCCCTTAGTTCATCTGATATAAAATTCGGTATCTGTGGTATAGGCCGAGATATTACATCTCTTGTTAAAGACCACGGCTCAATCGAGCGCCTTTTGGAGCAAGGCTCGCTTTTTGTAAAAACAATGCCTCCTGCCGAAGCATATGGTATTCTTAATAAGGCAGAGGAATTATTTGACGATAAAATGAGGTTTTCAGATGAAGTAAAAAACCAGATAGTGCGCTTTTCTGAAGGATACCCATATTTTGTACAAATGCTTGGCAAGGAATGCGTTATAGAGGCAAACAGAGCCAAGGAAAAGAAGGTCTCTGATAGTATTTTCGATAAGGTATTGGAAAAAATAAAATGTGGACGCTGTTTTCCTAATCTCGAAAGTGCTTATCAAAGAGCAATCGGCAATTCAGAGGATCGACAATTTCTTTTACACCTATTGGCGGATCAAGAAGAGGAAGAAACCCTATTCAATGAAGATGTAGGAAGGGTGTTCCTTAAAAAAGTCAGAAGAGATGCTGAAGGGTTCGACATTAAAAATCTAGATCAAAATTTACCAAGATTATTAGAGTCAAGGCACGGCCCTGTTTTGGCAAAAGTTACTGAAAAGCCCGGAGTATATGAATTTAAGAATCCGGTTTTTAGATTGTATGTCAGGCTTAGGCGTTTTTAAGCCATCTATTCAGAGGTACGTCTCTGCGTCCTCGGGCTTCGGCCCGTGCCGAGCCGCTACGCGGCCCGGTTCTAATCAGGCAGCATACCGTTTTTAAGATGTTTGTCTTTCGCTTCAAAAGGATCTTTGTTGCTTCGGTATTGCCTTGCCGCTCAAGCGGCCGTGTCTTTTTTCTTAACCGCAAAAATACCTTTGTTTACTGCTTGTGCTCGGTGTTCATGCGGGAGAGATTGGCCGGTGACTTGAGGGCGTAGCGCGGGGGAGGTCTTTTGGCTGTGGGTTTTTTCGCGCGGGCTTTGCAGCACCGCCGCCTTTTTCAACGCTGGATCGTATGGGCTGCGGCGGTGGCGAATGCGACGCGCTTCAAAAAAGGAGCTGCAAAGGCCGTGTGAAAAAAGCCACCGGGGCGGCAGGGGGGCGGGTATCTAACGATTCGCTAAGGGAGCGTTCCTTTGTCGTGTCGGTGACCGGGCCAAGTGTGATGCCGCAGTGTGCCCGCAACGCCGGAGCCGGGCGCGGGGCTTGCCC
>JANQIY010000125.1 GCA_028281965.1 Candidatus Gastranaerophilales bacterium | reverse complement strand
CAAAAATTCTTAGCCACCCGGTGCCGAAGAATTTTTTCCGCTGTCCTTATTGAAATAAATTTTGCAAAATCATAAATAAAAACAGGGGCGAACGAGGCGACGAAGTCGCCGGAAATGAGTTGCAAAGCAACTCCTGCTCCGCCCCGAAGTGAGCCCAAAACAACAAAATAGCCCCCTCCCTTTAGAAGGGAGGGGGTTGGGGGTGGGTTGTAAAATTTTCGCTTTTACAAATTATTTAGAGATTCGAGTTAATTAGCAACTCAAGTTATCAAATTTATATATTTATAAATTTTTGTTAATTTTCTTAATTTTTAAAGTATTTATAGTTTAAATTAATTAAAATAGTGGTCTGTTTATTATTAGATTTATAAACTTGTACCCTAAATTATTATGAATACGGGCATAAAAAGAGAAAATTTCCGCTATTAATGTAAATTTTTTTTGAATAAATTAATTTTCCTTCAAGTTAGTCTAAAGAACCATCGAGTTTTGTCGATAAAAATTTTATATGGCTAAAGGGGCAAATAATGCTTTTAAATGAATATGAATTAAACCAGAATAACCTTGAAAAATTTAAGTACTTGATGAGCAGCCTCGAAAAAGAAAGAGAGCAAGATCGTCATACTATATTGATTGTTGATGATGAATTTAATAATTTACAGCTTTTAAAAAGGACTCTAAGAAAAAAATATAATATCTTAACGGCTTCCAATGGAATTGAGGCCCTGGAAGTTGTCCAAAAGGAAGCAAGTAATATATCGTTGATTGTCAGTGACCAGCGTATGCCTAAAATGACGGGGACCGAGTTTTTATCGAAAGTTTCCGAAAATCATCCTTATATTGTAAAAATACTTTTGACAGGCTATACAGACCTTGAAGCCATGGTTGACGGGGTAAATAAATGTAATTTGTTCCAGTATGTTTCAAAACCGGTTGACCCGCATGACCTTGAGTTGATAATAAATGACGGAATAGGGGCGTATGAGCTTACTTTAAGTAAGAATACACTTTTAAATGATCTCAGGGAGCTTTTCTTTACTACTATCAAGTCAATTTCCAGCGCTCTTGATGCTAAAGATACTTATACACACGGTCATTCTCACAGAGTGACACTGTTTTCCCTGATAATTGCCCAGGAAATGGGGCTTAACGATTCTTATATTGAAGAAATTGAAACAGCGGGGTTATTGCATGACATAGGCAAAATCGGCGTGCCGGAAGATATTTTATGCAAGCCGGGTAAGCTCACTGACGAAGAATATTGCATAATTAAACAGCATGCCGGGCAGGCAAGGAAGATTCTTGACAGTATTCCCAGCCTAAAGCATGTTTCCCTCTGGGCAAGCTGTCACCATGAAAGATGGGATGGAAACGGCTATCCTAACAAGCTAAAAGGCGAAGAGATCCCGCTTCCAGCCAGGATTCTTGCGGTTGCTGACACTTATGACGCCATGACTTCCAACAGGTCTTATAGAAAAGGGTTGCCGCATGAAGTCGCTGTTGAGGAAATTAAAAACTGCAGCGGTTCTCAATTTGACCCCTGTATAATTGAGGTTTTCAAGGAAATTGAAGACATGTTCAAAGAAGCGTCTCTTTACCCGATTAAATACTATAATAAATACAGCAGGCTTAATAAAGCCCTGCAGGATGAAGATATTTCAAAATATTCAGAAGAACCTGTAATGAAAATGGAAATACAGTAAGGACAGCGGAAAAAGTTCTTCGGCAACGCAAAGGCGGTGGCTAAGAATTTTTGTAGTCTGCTTCAAATAAGGACAGCGGAAAAAGTTCTTCGGCAACGCAAAGGCGGTGGCTAAGAATTTTTGTAGTCTGCTTCAAATAAGGACAGCGGAAAAAATTCT
>JANQIY010000037.1 GCA_028281965.1 Candidatus Gastranaerophilales bacterium | reverse complement strand
TAAGGGGACTTCAAAGAATTTACCAGGTCGCTTATCAAACACCTTCCAGGTGGATTAAAAAAAATGATCACTTCATTGACAACAATCGAAGAAACTCTTGTATATCCTAAAAATGATGCTCTTGAACTGGATGAACAATGGTCTTTTGTCCAGAACAAGAAGAATAAAAAGTGGGGATGGTTTGCAAAATCCAGAGTTACAAAACAAATAGCAGCTTACTTTGTGGGTAATAGAAATCAAGAAAGTTGTGAGAATTTCAAAAATCGTTTTCCTGAGAAATACAAAGACATCTTTACTTTTTGCGATTTATGGGAAAGCTATTCCAATGTATTTACTGAAAACCATCTATCTTCACCTAAGCGGTGAAACTTGACATATTGAAAACTTTAACAATATCATAAGACAAAGATTGGCAAGGTATAAAAGGAAAACAATAGCATTTTCAAAATCTGATTACTGGCATGATTTGATTACAAGGCTTTTTACTATCCAATATAAGGAAGAAACAAAAAATTCTTATGTAAAATTTTCAAAAATATTCCTTATTAAATTTTTTCGGTCGAGCGACCGACCGAAGGGAGGGAAGCGAGGCCAAAGAAAAAATTGGGTGGGTGGAGGGAGAATGAATTTTTGAAAATTTTAAAAACACTTAAGTTTTTATTGTTTACTCCTTAACTTACTGGTAAATATGGCCTGTTTTAGCCCTTATATTGGCTTTATAGTTGTCATTATTGCCGATATTTGAAATGATAGGCCGGAAATTGCCGTTTATATCCGGCGGAATTTTATCATAATACTCAAAATTTATTTTTATAGAGGTGGTTTCCATTAATTCAAAAAACAATTTTCTTATATTTTGCTCATTTTCCTGATTCGGATAGTCCGGAGCGGAAATTTTAACCTTGATGTTATATAAGTCTTTTTGGACAATCTGAAACCGCCTTATGCCTTTAGTTATAGCCGAGATATAGGAGGATAAAACCAGTCCTGAAACTAATTTTCCGTTGCTGGAAATAAGGTTATCATTCATTCGTGCTGCTTTAAGGGTAACCGTAGGGTAAGGCAGCCCGCATTCACAGATTTCCTCGCTATTTATCACTGCGGCATTGCCGGTGTTATACCTTAATATCGGCATTCCATACAAATATAGGGGCGTGCATATAAGTTCACCGGTTTCATAGCTCCCGCAGTTTTCTGCGGCTTCAACCATAATTTCATCAATGTTAAGGTGCATTTTCCCGTACTTGCATTCATGCGCTATACAAGGGACTTCTGAAAGGTAATATTCATCATATACAGGGGATTTAAAAGCATTGGCAATCAATTCCCTCTTAATTAAAGGTTCTGCGGTGGAAAAAACACCTTTTATCCCTTTCAGCGTAATATTTTCATTGATTATAAAAATGGAAAACTCTTCCAGCAGGGATGAATATCCATATAAATATGACGGTTTAAAGCGGCGTATCTGTTTTACCCATGAGTACATCCTGTCTCTGCTGATATTCTTTGTATTAGCCAGGTTACTTTCGGGAAGGAAGCTTGAAAACTTGCCTGTTAAAGAATCTGCCTGTTTAATATAGTCCCGGTCAAGGACAAGGCGATAGGTTTTATCCCGGTAATTCCATCCACACCAGGAATTTCCCCTGGCATTCAGGGCGTAAATATACTTTTGTTCCTGATGAGAGCGAAAAATTTTTGCAGGAATACCTGTAGTCCGGCTTGTATAGTCAATAATCAGATTTTTTTCTTTATAGCCCGGACTTAAAAGCTCACTCTGGTTATCAATGAGGGATAATAGGTTAAATTCCGGGATTTTTCCATAGTCTTTAGCAGTTTGTATGTCAGCGGGGTGGATATCCAGGGATTTAAAAAGCTGCCGGTAGTATGAAATTTTATAATAGCAGTGATTTACCAGTTTTTTAAGTTTTTTCCACTGTATAAAATGAAGATCTTCCCGAGAAAAAAAATCTCGACACTTTAACTTTTTGTAACAAACTGTCCTGTTACTTTGTTTGTATATATAATCATAAAAAGGAATAAATATTTTATTAAATATTGATTCTTTCATATCAAAAACCCTTCTTGTAAAAAACAAAAAGTTGTATCTTTAATAATTTAATATTTAAAGGTGTAATAAGTTCCCTTACCGGACTATTTTGTAGGATATTTTTTTGGTGTTATTAAAGGGAAAAAGGTATCCTTGTTTAAGTATAATAAAGGTGTTATAAGTTAATTAAATAAATTTTTTAAATCGGAGAGGTAGTATTGAAAAGATTTTATATAACTTTATTGCTTTTAGCGTTTATTTCTGCGGGAACAGCGAAAGCCGCCAAAATAGACCGTTCTTCACTTTCTTATAAAAAAGCCGGCAATGTTTCCCCGGGAGCAGTTGACCTGAATTTAAAACAGGAAGCCAGGCAGAGGCTGCAGTTAAATAAACCTGCCCGGGATTTAAACGACGAGCTTTTTTCATCCAGGGAAGACGCCCTGAAACATTATCTCCAGGCTCAAAAAAAGCTGGATATAGAAGACATAAAAACCTTATGGGAATCAACTGTCCAGAGAAACTCCGTGATAAAATTTGCCGTAAAAAAACTTGCATTACCGGCAGAGCAAAGAAAAGTCAACTCCTCCCGCATGGCAAAAACCATAGCAACCTTAATAAACGGGGCCTGCATGCTGCCGGCGCTTTTTGGGGCGGACGCCGTTGCCTCCACCGCTGCTTCCGCGGGAGGAAACCTTGCAAGCAGGGCTATTAAGAACAAAGACCTTCCCAGGGAAATACCGCTTACTGACACGGAACTTATCCAGCTTGCAAGATTGGTTGAAGACTTGCAGGATAAGGTTATAAAAAATTATTACGCTTATAAAGGTAATCTGGAAGCTTACAAGGCAGTAAGAGAAAATATTTTAAAACATAATAAAAGTTATTCCCTGGCAATGGAAACGGGAGAACTAAAAAAAATTCTTACGTCAAAAGCTTTATATGACAGGGCAGTAATGACAGAAGAAGAACTAAGGCAAAAAATAAAACTAAACAGGCTCTTGCTTGAAAGGCTCGCCGGGCTGGGTGCCGTTAATAACCTGAACCTTGGCAAGATAGCATTGCTTGGTGATATTCAAAGAATTGCAAATGCTGATATAGGCGAAGTTAATGTAAAAAATAAGGTTAAAACTGAGATTAAGTCCGGGAAAATAGATTATGCCGGCGCTGATGTAAAAATGATTGCCAGGGATATCAGCTATGAACTTGAGGATGAAAAACAGTATCTTTTGCCTGACCTGCAAATTTTATGGACAGCAGCCGTAGAAAGAAGCGATACAATAAGATTTGCCATATTAAAACTATCAAACCCTGAAGGTGAGGTTGAAAAAACCAGTACAGTAAAGAAAATTCTCTCGCCCATTGCAAGTGTTGCCCCGATTGTGGGAATGGGGATGGGTGATCCGGTTTCTGTAGGCAGCACAATGCTTGGCGGAGGTTTTTTAAATTCGCTGATTTCTGATGATTCAAAACTTAATGCCCGGCTGTCAAAAGTAACTGATGCTGACCTGGTTATGCTGGCTCAGGAGACTGACTCTTTGCAGGAAAAGTTGGTTATGCTTTATTATGACTACTTAAGCTCACTTATTGAACTTAGTAACATTGATAAAAATGCCGCCGAAAACAAACAGTTTCTTGAAATTGCCCGGGAATGCGACCCTGACGTGGCTATTATTGCCAACGTATTTTATGAGGAATCAACCGGGTCAAAACTTAAAGTAAGGCAAAAAGTTCTTGAAAAAAGGGTTGCCCTGGAGCAGTTTGTTGGAAATGAAGCTTTGCTTATAGTTGATAAAAATATAAAAGACAGACTGGCATATCAATTTTAGAACTTATCCGGAAAATAATTTATAGACAGAACCGGGCAAGCACTTGTCATTGCTGTAATGACACTGGTCATTTATTGTTTTATTTCTCGGATAGGTTTTAAATCACTATCAAACTCGAGTTGCTAATTGCATAGTCATATCCCGGCTTTTGGCTAATTCGCGACTCAAGTTAATTAACCCGAATCACGAATTAGCTTAAAAGCAATTATAACAAGGTTTTAAATGGAGTTAAAATTTAAATTTTCAACATGAAGCAGACTACAAAAATTC
>JANQIY010000031.1 GCA_028281965.1 Candidatus Gastranaerophilales bacterium | reverse complement strand
CTATAGGGCGGCTGTGCGCGACAGCGGGAGCTAACGCAGTAGCTCATTCATGGGTGGGTTTTGGTAAATGTTGCATACATGCAATTAGCAACTCGAGTTAAGTTCTTTAATAGCCATAAAGTAAATAAAAATTATTGCCGGCCATAAGTGCAACAAAAGGCGTGGAATATTTTTTAATTGCCAGTCAAGCCCAAGCGGAGTAATGATATTTACTATCCCATATCCTATAAGCATAGATATCACAATTAATACAGAGCATAAAGCAATAAATTTTTCATCTTTTTTAAATTTAAACCCTGAAAAAAGCGTATAAAAGCTTATCAGCATTAATGGAAGTATTCCGCCTAAAATATAGTTAAGTGAATAAAGAAGATAGGCCATAATTAATTTTAAATATCTTGATAAGTCTGTAAGCTTATTTAGCAAGCTTTTAAAGCTTTTTTGCCCGTGGAAAATATGGTTTGGCGGTGCAATACAGAATTTAAAGTAAATTATTATCGGGGCTATAAACGATAAACCCGCTGCAAACCATAAAAATTCCCGTTTCATCTCTTTAAAAGGCCTTAAAAATAATGCAAAAATGAACCTGAAAACTATAACCATGGTTAAAAATAACAGGCCTTCGTTTTTTGTCCAGGCGGCAAAACCTCCCGTAAGCCCGGAAAGAAATAAGAAGCCGGGCAGGTTTTTATTTTTTTCGTAAATATAAAGCAGGACAATTGTAGCAAGCACATAAAAACTTACCGGAACATCAGCAATCTGGTGAGCGCCTTTCTTGAGGAAAAATTCAGTCCCCAAAAGGACAATCCCTGCAATTAACCCCTGGTTTTTACTTTTTAAAAGGCTTAGCGAAGTTACAAGCAAACCAATTGTAGCAAAAGTAAACGTCATAGAACTTAACATAGGAGAAACCTGGGAAATATTACCTGAATAAGTCCAGTTTTTTGCGACAACAGAGGGCAATAAAAGAGGATAATCTCCCCTAAACCCGGGAAAAGCATCCCTTATGGATTCTAGCCAGTAAAAGTCTTTTGCGCTGAATAAGAACCTTGCCCGGTAATTCCAGATATGAAAAGCATCAGATTCACCATGAGTACCATTTAAAATAATCAATAAAAAGTAAATAACCCCTGCTGTAAGAATAATCCAGAAACAAATATTTAAAATAAGGTTTGATTTTTTATTTTTCAAGCTTTTAGGCAAAAAATAATCACTAATTGGAAAGTTATTTTTCCTTGAATTTATAAAGACAACTGCGACTAAAATAATTGAGACCAATATTTCTGCAATAGCAAAATTCCGGGCAGACCCAAAAGTTAAAAGCCATAGGAAAAACAGCAGTGAAGAAATTCCAAAACCAACACCCGTAGACAAAAACAACCTGAAAAACAGTCCCGTAATTTTATGTATTTCAGGCAAAACCAGTAAAATAACGCTATAACCTATTATTACCGATATTAAAATTGAGAAAAACTGGCTAAACATGCTAATTTTTTTCGACCAAATCTTTATTCATAAACAGGACAATCCCCTTTCCAAAGTCCTTAACCGGAATCAAATTACTTTTTTGCAATCTTTTAGGGTTAATGTTCTTATGAAAATTTCCTAAAACAAATTTATAATTGTAATTATTATCAACCAAAACCGGTATAAGCGCATACTGGGTAAGAAAATACTTGTTTACTTCAATTTCGTCAAGCCAGTTAAACTCTTTATCCGAAATATAGCCAATTTTCTCCCGGGCAGGCAGGTATTTTTTTACCTCAATATATCTTTTTTCATACTTATCAATGAAATGTTCGCAAAGAAAATCGCAGTTTTTGTTAAAAGAGATAAGTTCTTTGTAACTTACTCTTATAAGATTAAAATAAGAAAGTAAAATTATCAGGATAAATAATGATAATGTAATAATTTTAGCCTTCATAACCTATTCTTTATCAAGTTCCTGCTGGAAAAGTTTGTTTACTACCCCGGGATTAGCTTTACCGCGGGTTTCCTTCATAACCTGTCCCACAAAGAAACCTATAACCTGTTTTTTTCCGGATTTATATTTCTCAACTTCCCGGGGGTTAGCAGCAATAACTTTCTTCACGATGGCAGAAATCTCAGACTCGTTTGAAATCACGCTTAAGCCCTGTTCTTCAACAATTTTTTGAGCAGAACCGCCTTTTTCAAGTAAGGTTATAATGACTTTTTTGGCAATGGCGTTTGAAATCGTGCCTTTTTCGATTAAATCAATCATTTCCGCAAGGGATTCAGGCGTAAGTTCAGTTTCATCAAGGGATTTCTTATTTTCTTTCAGATAGGCCGCAATATCGCCTGTAAGCCAGTTTGCGGCGGCTTTGGGATTTTTTGCGACTAACGCTGTTTTGTCGAAAAACTTCGCTGTTTCGATTGAATCGACAATTACCCCGGCGTCATAATCAGAGAGCCCTAATTTTTCAACATACCTGAGGCGTTTTTCTTCCGGCAGCTCAGGCAATTTTTCCCTTAACCGGTGGACCTGGTCAGCGTCAATTTCAAGCGGGACAAGGTCAGGCTCAGGAAAATACCTGTAATCATGGGATTCTTCCTTTGTCCTCATTGATATTGTTATTCCCTGGTCGTCTTTCCAGAGACGTGTTTCCTGAATGATCCTGTTACCTTGTTCAATTTCGTCAATTTGCCTTTCAATTTCGTACTCTAATGCGCGTTGTAATGCTCTAAAACTGTTAAGGTTCTTGATTTCAACCTTAGTGCCGTATTCTTCCTGGCCGACAGGCCTTACGCTTACGTTGGCGTCACATCTCAGGCTGCCTTCTTCCAGGTTGCCGTCGCACACATCAAGGTATCTGACGATGTTCCTTAGTCTTTCCACATAGACCCGCGCTTCTTCAGGGGAAGAGATATCCGGTTCACTTACGATTTCCAGCAGGGGAACGCCCGTCCTGTTGTAATCAACAAGGCTGTAAGACGAACCTGAAATTCCGGCAGATCCGGCATGAACAAGCTTTCCGGCGTCTTCTTCCATATGTATCCTGTTAATCCTGATCTTTTTATCATTGATAATCAGGTAACCGTTCCGGCAAATGGGCATATCATACTGGGAAATCTGGATGTTTTTCGGCAGGTCAGGATAAAAGTAATGCTTTCTGTCGAATTTGGAGTATTTTGCAATTTCACAATTGAGCGCAAGCCCTGTCAGGATAGCATATTCCACAACTTTCTTGTTCAAGACCGGCAGTACGCCAGGATATCCTGTACATACAGGGCAAATTTGCGAGTTATGTTCTTTTCCGAACTCTGTTGCGCTATTGCAAAAGATTTTGGATTTGGTTTTCAGCTGGGTGTGGACTTCCAACCCTATTACGGTTTCAAATTTTACCTTTACTTCAGACATTATAATTAACTTTCATTTTTCATAAAATTTTATTTTAAAAAATGAACTAATTTTATAAATTATCGTTTACTATATTAACATCTAAAATAATATCATTAAAATAGCGTTTATAATCGACTAAAAATTATTACTTTTAAATACAAAACAGCTATGAATTTATACATTTGTTGACAAAATAACAATAAGGAAAAAGAGTTTTCTAACATATCGTGTTATTGAAAGGAGATTTTATGAAAAAAAACCTTATCGCAACATCATTCATTGCGTGTTCATTGATTGCCGTGTCATTTGCATTATCAGAAAAAGCCGAAGCTCTGGAAAAGTTTAAAAATTTAAGTGCTAAGGATAAACGCCTGGCTCAAGCTGCTGATAAAATAGAAGACCGCCTTGACAGACGAGAAGACTACCGTGACAGGATGGAAGATATCCGCGACAGAAGAGAGGATCGCAGGGATAGGATGGAAGATATCCGCGAAAAAAGAGAAGACCGCCGTGACAGGATAGAAGATATCCGCGACAGAAGGGAGGATCGCAGGGATAGGATGGAAGATATCCGTGAAAAAAGAGAAGACCGCAGGGATAAGATGGAAGATATCCGCGAAAAAAGAGAAGACCGCAGGGATAGGATGGAAGATATCCGCGAAAAAAGAGAAGACCGCAGGGATAAGATGGAAGATATCCGTGAAAAAAGAGAAGACCGCCGTGACAGGATAGAAGATATCCGCGAAAAAAGAGAAGACCGCAGGGATAGAATGAAAAATCGTCCTGACAGAAAACATGACGGCAGAAAATGGGATAAAAGAGAAGACCGCCGTGACAGGATGGAAGATATCCGCGAAAAAAGAGAAGACCACCGGGATAGAATAAAAAACCGCCCTGATAAGGGAAAAAAACGGCGGGATAAAAGACGCGCCATATAAATTAGTTTTAATAAAGTTTTTAAAGGCTGTTTGCAATTGCAAACAGCCTTTTGGTATTAAGAAACTCTGATTTTCCCTTTAATTTGAGCGATTTCCCCTCCCCTCTCAAAGAAAAAGCTACCTCTTTTGGTAGCTGAAAAATATTTTGGGAGGAGATTTGGGGGTTGTTTGTTCTACTTATTTAATTACCCTGAATAAAATTTGTTTCCATTTTTTTTAGTAATTTTTACAAAAATTTACATACAAATATAAATATAACTACTAAAGCAATCAGGAAAAGAAAAAATTATACCGATTTTAAAATGCCGTTTAATGTCGCCAACCAGGCTCAAGTTCAGGGTGACACGTAAACTCGAGTTGCTAATTGCATAGTCATATCCTGGCTTTTGGCTAATTAGCAACTCAAGTAATTCCACGTTTACTTATTGAAATCAGCATAATGCTTCTGCATTTGCAGGCGAAATAAACGGTGCTGCCCACATTTTAGCCCGTGCGCAATCACTTCACTGTATAAATAATCCGGGGAATTAAAAAATTATTAAAAACCAGCTGCTTGATTTTCCGGCTGCGTTTGCTTTTTTTCCTCGCCAAACTGCCTGGAATAGCTTTTAATAATGTTTTCTCTTTTCTTTCTTACAAGCATATCCGTAAATGCCTCAAGCCTTGTTATAAAACCGGCTTCTCCGGTATGCTCATCCACAGTGAGGTTTAAAAGCGGTTTGCTGTACTTCTTTGAAAACCTTGTGATTCTTTCAATCATTATGGAATCCGGCCCACAGCCAAAAGACGTTAAGGTTATAATACCGTCAATGTTCTTATCCACAAGGTAATATCCGGCGGCTCCGGTCATTTCATACTCATTTGCCCAGTAAAGGGTTGTATTTAA
This sequence comes from Candidatus Gastranaerophilales bacterium, assembly GCA_028281965.1. Taxonomy (GTDB): domain Bacteria; phylum Cyanobacteriota; class Vampirovibrionia; order Gastranaerophilales; family UBA9971; genus JANQEB01. Next base: position 7,579 of record JANQIY010000031.1, on the reverse strand, counting down.
TACCGGGAAGCCTTTTTTCATCTGCTCCATAGAAAGATTTTCCGGGATATAAGTTTTAACATCAAGTTTTTCAAGCTTTTCAAAAATTCCCATGCTTATCCTGTTGTCATATAGGTTGTATCCATGAGAAATTACGGCTACATTTACCGGATGCTCCCTGTTATCTTCAACTGCATTGATAAACTTGCCGTTTTTTGCGTTTTTCATAGCCTGGTTGTATTCCATGCCGTTTACAAGCATTGCGTTAAAGTTGTTTTGAGCTTCCCAGCCAGCCTTGGACGCTTTTTTAATGAGCTTTTTATCGGTAATTCCAAGTGGAGCTACTGATTCATACAAATACTCATAAAGTCCCTGTTTTTTTTCCGATTTATCAAGGGTTGGCTCAATCAGCAGGAAATTTCTCTTGACCACGTTTCTCACAAGGTCAGGGAGTCCCCTGATTTTCGAGCAGTTATAGATTTTATGAGCTATTGACTGGTGACTGGGGACATAAATCACGTCAATGCCTTTGTTATCAATAAGATCAAGCACATGTCCCATAAATATCTTCACTGGTAAGCAGGTTTCTGGGACTACAAGCTCGCTTCCCCGCAGAATAGTCTTTTTAGTTGTGGGAGAAGATAAAACAGGCTCTATACCAAGGTAAGTAAAGAAACCATGCCAAAAAGGATAATAATTGTAGTAATTCATTCCCCTTGGTATACCGATTTTCATTATAAATGCCTCCTTTTGGGATTATTATTTCTTATTAAGCAGGTCCTGCAACGGCAAAACCTTTTTGTTTTTTGCGCTTATTCCTTCTCATAAGGTCTACAAAGGCTTCCAGCCTGGTAATCATGCCGACCTTTCCCGTATGTTCGTCCATAAGGAGCGAAATTACGGGGATACTTTCCTTAAGGCTTACATGAGGCAGGATACATTGGCTTATTATCTCCGGGATGCAGTTAAAAGGCGTGGCATGGATAACTCCGTCCAGCTTTTTTTTCGCCGCATAAACAGTATCCCCAAGGGTTTCAACGCATTCCCCGCCGACAATCCTTGTCATGTATCTTCTTGATGTCCTGATTGCCCGTTCCTTATGAGTTTCTTTTTTTCTCAGCCATCCGGGAATTAAAGACTGACCTACCCACTCAGATAGCATTATCTGGCGGTCGACTTCCACTCCAAGCTTGCCAAGTTCTTTTTCAATGTCCATATTTACATAAGGATCAAGCAGGACAAAAAATTCTCCTGTTAAATAAATTTTTAAAATTTCTTTACTTTTATCAAGATATATTTGTTTAAATTCTGTCATTGTATAATTTACAGCTGTTTTAACTTCCTCCGGGGTTCGGGCCTTGTCTATCAGGTCTTTGCCTTTATTATAAACCTTTTCGGCCGTTGCGAAATTTTTTTCCCGTGGTCTTATAAAAAGTAATTCTCTTTCAATTTTATCTAATGCATCAAATTTGGCAAGACAAATTTTTACCCCTGCTATAGCTTTGGTAACGCTTTTATTGCCCGTTGCCAGGCTGAATTTTCCCATAACTTCCTTAAATTTCCCGCCGTAAAGGTCAAACACAATCATTTCAAAATCATAGCCAAGTTCTCTTAGTTTATTTTCAGCCATTTTAGCGTAGCTTCCCAGCCTGCATGTCCCGGGGGCCTGGAACATAAGAAGTGTATTCGCCCCTTGCTCAAGCGCCTGGACGTAGTTTCCGAGGTTCATTTTATAGGGAAGACATATCATTTCAGGACTGTATCTCGCCCCGATGGTCAGGGTCTGTTTACTATTAGCCTGCGGGAGAATTATATTAGCACTCATTTCCCTTAAAAAGGCGCTTATCGGGATATGAATATTGCCCATCCTTGGGAAAGAAACTATTCTCTCCTTAGAGTTCAATTTGATCTCCTCTTTATGTTTAAAAATCGTACGTTATTTTTAACAACTGCCAGGAATTTTGTCAATTACTCGAGAATTTAATTCCACTATCCTTATTTTATGGTTAGTGGTATTTTTTGACATGATGAAATTGTCCTGCCGCATCAAGCACGGGACAGGCTTCTCAATTGCGGGGTGAGATAATAAGGAGGTAACAGGGTTGCTTTATGATGTGATATCAAGGTTATTGGAATTGTAATGCTCTATTAACCTTTTTACATCAGTGGAAGAAAGTTCTTTATTGCTAATTCCCCTGTGAAACATAATATCTTTAGGGTTATTACTATGATTTAACCCCAGGGCATGGCCGATTTCATGAAGGGCAGTCCGTCTTACCCTTTCAACCCGGGCATCTCCGCTAAGACCGTTATCTATGGCCGGCGAAATTATTATGGTAATAAAAGCCTTTTTTATTTTGTTATTTACGACTTCCAGGTCATTTTGACCCGCTTGATTTTCCCTGTTGGGAAGTTTTTCGTCTGACCATGCAACAATTAAGTCCGACTCTTGCTCGGAATATCCTTTTTTAAACCTTATCAGCCCGTCAGAAAAAGTTTCCCAGCTCTTAAATGATTTACTTACCGCATTGTTAAATCCTGATACCGGTTCATTACTTGTGTAATAAACCAGTGGGAGTTGTTTTAAGTCCCATTTAGGCTGTTTTTTCCCGGAAAATTTAACACTTCCGTTCCGGCCGGCAAGCCCGTTTAACGGATTAATACCTTTGCCGGCAGCTGAGTTAACCCCTGAAACAGGACTTTTAGACCTGAGTCCCGTAAACTTCGCCGCAAAAAAGTTTGTATTTACATCGTTCATTTTCATAAAATCATATTTTTTACAGTTGTTTTTTTAATAATTAAAGCGGTATTATATTTTAATATAATGATTTTTACTGAAAAGATGAATGTTTTTGCTGAGCGCTCATCTTTATAAAGTATTCGGTTTACACATTTAGGGGTTTATTCATTATGCTGGAGCTGCAAAATGGGCAAAGAGTAAAAATAAAGTTTGAAACCGCTTCTATAAGCGATATTGAAGTTAACTGCGCAATAAAATGGTATGAAAACGACCGAATAAGCCTGGAAATCCAGCAGTCCGGCGAAAAATACATAAAAGACCTGCCCGAGGGCAAAGAGCTGGAAGTCGTTATATATACAAATTCCGGGATATTTGTCTTTGACTCGATTATTATAAATTCCCCGCTGGAAAGTGATTTTGTCATAGAATTGCCCGATGAAAAAAAGAAAATACAAAGAAGGGACTATATAAGAGCGCCAATAAACCTTAAAATGGTATTAAATAAGAATGATACAGAATATGAAACTAACACAATAAACATAGGAGGCGGGGGAATAAGGTTTGTAACCCAGGAAAAGCTTGATATAAATGACTTATGGAAATTTTCCCTGCACTTGTCCGAGTCCTTGAAAATAACCGGCCTGGGGAAAATCCTTTATACCATTTTAAAAGGGAATAACATGGCTTCTGTAATAACATTCACCGATATTTCAGAGACAGACCGAAACAAAATTATAAAATTTTGCCTTGACGAGGAAATAAAAAATTTAAAACTGAGAAAGCTTTCTTAAAATAGGCAATAGCCCTGACTTAGAGCCTATCCAGGAAATAATTTATAGACAGAACCGAGCAAACACTTGTCATTCGTGCGAGGCGGCGCTTCGCGCCGCCGTGGCAACCTGTCCAGTCAACATTATGGGCTGAAATCCCATCCGGATAGATTGCCACGTCCGGCAGAATAGCGTTTATATCAAATAACCGGGCTTATTTACCTGCCCTCCTCGTATGACATTGTTCGTTTATTTTTTTATTTCTCGGATAGGCCCTCCCGTGAAGCGATGAGATTGCCCCGCACCTGGTGCGGGGGACAGGCTTCTCAAGTGCGGGTGATATCAGTCATTATTAAATCACTACCGAAATTTTTACGGGCGGCAACCCGGATTCTCTTAAATAATTTTGATAAACAACATTTTTTGTAATAACCTAAGTTGTATTAATAAGAGAATATTTCAAAACCAAAATGAGTGAATTAAAATACTGGCTGGGATTTTCAAAAATATATGCAATAGGGAGCGTTCAGCTGAGAAGACTTCTGGAATCCTGCGGTTCTATTGAGCATTGCTGGTACGCCAGCGCCTCTGACATGCTAAAGGTTGAGGGAGTTACCCCTAAAGCGGTAGAAAAGTTTCAAAACGAAAAGAAAAGCATAAAAAGCCTGGAAAAACTAGAAGAATACGTCCTCAAAAATGATATCCGGGTGATGAAGTGGGAAGACGAGGATTACCCGGAAATTTTGCGGCAAATTTACGATCCGCCGATGACGCTTTTTATAAAAGGAGACCTGGAAAAGACAAATCATAAAAAAAGTCTTGCGGTAGTGGGCAGCAGAAAAGCCAGCCATTATATAAAAGATGTATTAAGAAAGATAATAAGGGACTTAAAAGGGACAGATATAACTATAATAAGCGGAATGGCAAGGGGAGTTGATACTTATGCCCACCAGGCGGCAATAGAAGCCGATTTGCCAACTATAGCGGTAATGGGCTCAGGCTTTGACCATATTTACCCGGCACAAAACAAGGAACTATTCAGGAAAATTACCGAAACTCACGGGGCGGTGGTTACGGAATCCTATCCTGATACCCAACCCAGGCCGTTTTTGTTCCCGAGAAGAAACAGGATAATAAGCGGGTTATCCCGGGGAACATTGGTAGCTGAAGCCGGTCTTAATAGTGGAGCGTTAATTACAGCCAACCTGACCATCAATCAGGGTAGAGAGCTGATGTGCATTCCGGGAAATGTAACGAATCCTAACACAGAAGGCATTCATAAACTTATTAAGGAAGGAGCGGCTGTAGTCACAACGGCACAGGATATTTTAAACCATCTTGACTGGGGAAATATAAGTCCGAATAAAAACGTTGAATTAAAACTTCTTGACAATGAGAAGAAAATATACGAAATTTTAGACTTGGAGCCTACTTCGTTTGATGAATTGATAAACAGGACAAAAATGAGCGCCGATGAGCTTATGGGAACGTTAACATCAATGGAGTTATCGGGGATAATAACCCAAATGCCCGGACAAAATTTCGTAAAAAACATAAATAAGTAGTTACCTTAGTTAAAAAAAAGAACTGAATTAAATGGCAAAAACAACAGCAAAAAAGAAAGAGACAAAAAAAAATACAGCAAAGAAATCGCTTGTTATAGTTGAGTCACCGGCAAAGGCAAAAACTATAAAGAAAATTCTTGGCGAATCTTTTGAGATAAAGGCGTCAGTGGGACATATACGGGATCTTCCCGCAAAAGGCATAGGGGTTGACATAAAAAACAATTTTGAACCGGAATATGAAGTCCTGGAGAAAAAACAAAAAGTTGTAGATGAATTGAATGCAGCAGCAAGGGTTTCACAGGAAATTTTCCTTGCTCCCGACCCTGACCGTGAGGGAGAAGCTATCGCATGGCATATCGCATACCTGCTGAGCGATGCCTGCAAAAGTATTCACAGGATAGAATTCAATGAGATCACTAAAACAGCGATTCAGGAGGCAGTAAAACATCCCCGCCCGATTGATATGAACAAAGTTAACGCCCAGCAGGCAAGGAGAATACTTGACAGGCTGGTTGGTTACAAGCTCAGTCCGCTTCTGTGGGAGAAAGTAGGCAAAGGACTTTCAGCAGGAAGAGTCCAGAGCGTAGCCGTGAGGATTATCTGCGACAGGGAAGCCGAAATTGAAGCGTTTATCCCGCAGGAATACTGGAAAATCAATGCTGACCTGACAAAGTTAAAGTCAACAGCACAGTTTAATGCTGAATTAAGCAAATGTGACGGTAAAAAAATTGAGATAACTAATGGAGAAGATGCGGCAGAGGTTGTCAGGGTACTTGAAGACAAGTCCACAGAATATAAAGTGGATAAGGTCACTCCAAGACAGACCCAGAGAAAACCTCAACCCCCATTCATTACCAGCACAATGCAGAGAGAGACGAGTAACCGCCTTGGATACTCTGTAAAACGCACGATGCAGATAGCCCAGAACCTTTATGAAGGTATAGAACTTGGCTCCAGCGGCCCTGTCGGGCTTATTACCTATATGAGAACGGATAGCACCCGTATTTCAGATGAAGCAAGGGATGCGGCCAAAGAATTTATAGTAAACCATTATGGAGAGAAGTATTACCCGAAAGAACCACGTGACTACAGCAAGAAAAAGGGCAAAAACGTCCAGGACGCTCACGAGGCAATAAGACCGACATACATTGATAAAACTCCTGAATCAATCAGGCAGTACCTGACACCTGAGCAGTTTAAGCTGTATAAGCTTATCTGGAGCAGGTTTACAGCCAGCCAGATGGAAAGCGCCGAAGTTAAGACGGTTGCCGTGGAAATCGGGGCTGATAAGTATACTCTGCGGGCAAGCAGCAGTAAGGTAACCTTCGACGGCTTCCTGATAGTGTATGACGACAGGGACGAAAAAGAGCAGGACAGCGTGATTCCTGAGCTTGCTAAAGGGGATAAGCTGAATCTTAAAAAAGTCAACTCTACCCAGCACTTTACACAACCGCCCCCAAGGTATTCGGAGGCAACGCTGGTTAAGGCGCTGGAAGAGCTTGGAGTCGGAAGACCAAGTACTTATGCGCCTACCATAGCTACCATCCAGGACAGGGGTTATGTAATCAAGGAGGAAAAATCACTCGCGCCGACGCAGCTGGGCAGAGCAGTAAACGGCCTTCTGGTAAAGCATTTTCCTGACATAGTTGATTCAAGCTTTACCGCAAACATGGAGAGCAACCTCGACGAGGTGGAATCTGATAAAGCAGACTGGAAAGGTCTTCTTGGCGAATTTTACGAACCTTTTATTGAGGTTGTCAAAAAAGCCAAGAAAGAAATGGAAAAAGTCGAAATTTTAACTGAGCATTCTTGCTCTGAATGCGGAAAACCAATGGCATTAAAGACCAGCCGCTGGGGTTCGCAGTTCCTGGGCTGTTCGGGGTATCCTGAGTGCAAGAATACAAGACCTCTCGATAAAGACATGAAGCCCGCTGAAGAAGAGCGCATGTCCGATGAAATATGCGAAAAATGCGGTTCCGGCATGATGATAAAACGCGGGCCTTACGGGGAATACCTGTCCTGTGTTAACGAAGAGTGCAAGCACAGAAAAAAATACGTCAAGAAAACAGGTATAAAATGTCCGCAGGAAGGATGCGATGGAGAACTTTTGCAGAGAAAGTCCAGGTATGGCAAGGTATTCTACGGCTGCAGCAAGTACCCCGACTGTAATTTCGCTTTGTGGAACGAACCGGCAGGCGAAAAATGCCCCGAATGCGGTTCTATGCTGGTAAACAAGTATCTCAAGCGGGGCAATAAAGTTGCCTGTTCAAACAAAGAATGCAGCTTTGAAAAACCTATGGAAGAAAAACAATCAGAAAGCTAAGCCTCTGTAGCAAAACTTTCGCCAGTGTTATTATTTTCAGGAACAATATCAAAACATTCCACATTGGCTGCAGTCTTATGACCTGTAACTGTTAAAATTCTAGAATTAAGGAGTAAACAATAAAAACTTAAGTGTTTTTAAAATTTTCAAAAATTCATTCTCCCTCCACCCACCCAATTTTTTCTTTGGTCTCGCTTCCCTC
>JANQIY010000276.1 GCA_028281965.1 Candidatus Gastranaerophilales bacterium | reverse complement strand
TACTTATCGCGTATCAGCATTAATTGGCTAGACCCCGCATCAAGTGCGGGGTGACAGTTTAAGTTTAATTTATCCAATTTAGAACTGAATTGCCCTGTCTTTTTAACGGCTCGCAATAACGCTGTTTATCAGTTACAATAATACCATTACCATTTTTTGCAACCAGGATTAAAAAACACCCTAAATAGAATTAAATGAAGTTAAAATCCCTGAAACTTGAGAATTTCCGCCAGCATGAAGACTCTTACCTGGAGTTTAGCGACGGGATCACTATAATAAACGGAGTTAACGGCTCCGGAAAATCCACCATACTTGAAGCTATAACGTGGGCAATATACGGAACGGAAGCCGCCCGGGGCAATAAAGACACTATAAAGTTCAACAGGGCTAAACCGCGTACAAAAGTGCTGGTTGAACTGGTGTTTGAAATTGATAAAGATACCTTTAAAGTGCTCAGATACCTTGATAAAGCGGAAGTCTACCTGGGAGATAACCCCGCTCCTGTTGTAACTTCCCAGCAGGAAGTGACTAAATACCTCATAGAAAAAATCGGGATGACTAAAAATGAGTTCTTTAATACCTATTTTACAGGGCAAAAAGAACTTAATTTCCTTAAAAGCCAGGGACCTGTTGAAAGAAAGAAGTTTATTTCCCGCGTGTTAAATTACGACAGGATAAGAGAAGCCCAGGAGTCTGCAAGAACCGACAAAAATAACATGGAAAGAGAAATCTCCGGGCTAAAACAGGGGATTCACGATATCGACTCCCTGGCCCGGGAAAAACAGGAAATTCGGATAAAATTGGATAAAATTAGAAACGAATCGGATACAAAACAGAAACTTTTTAATACAATTTCCGACAAATTATTACAAATTGAACCCGATTGGGAGCGGATTAAATCCCAAAAAGACAGTTTTGACAAATTCAGCTGGGAAAAAAAGAGTTTAATCGATAAAAAAGATTACCTGCAAAAAAACCTCCGGAATTTATCAGAACAGATTAAATCCCTTGAATTGAAAACTGAAAAGGTTGCTGATTCCGCTAAAATTGAGGATGAGTACAGGGAATTGGATAAAAAAATCAGGGAACAGGAATCTTTGCAAGAAAAAGAGGCCTTAAGACAAAAATTTTCCTTGCAAATACAAGGGTTTGAAAAAGAAATAAGCGAAAAACAGCTTTATCTCGATGAAATAATAAGATCAGGCAAGGACAAAAAGGCAAAGATAGAGCAACTCCCCGCAATAAGCGAGCAAATAAGCTCTATAAACAGTAAAATTCAAAAAATTGAAACTGATTTAGCGGGACAAAAGAGGGAAAAGGAAGTTTTAGCACAGCAAAAACGCTCAGAAATTGAAAAAATCGAAAAACAACTGGCTTTAATCCGGGAAAAAGGAGAAGACGGAGCTTGCCCTACCTGCGAAAGACCGCTTAAAGACGAATTTGACAAAGTAACGGGGAATTTCCGCGGCCAGATCGAGAGCTTAACCAATGAAATCAGCGCTATCAACATTGAACAGCAGAAAATTTCCAAAGACCATAAAGAGCTTGATGATTTAAAAAGCTTAAAACAACGCAAAGAAAAGGAATATAACGAAATTACCCTCGTAAAAGGCGATTATGAGGCGGAAAAACGTCGTTATGTAAGCGTGAAATCCGAAATTGACAACTGCCGGAAAATGCTGGAAAAAACGGGACAACAGCTGGCAGAGCTTCCGGAAGGCTTCAATATGGAGCTTTTAAAACGGTTGAGGGAGCAAATTCTTCCTTTAAGAGGGGAGTATGAAAAGATTCTTGCTCTTAAGGCTGAGCTGGCAGGTTTTGACCGGGTAAAAAAAGACCATAATGACTGCATGGCTACAAAACAGGAAACAGAAGCTAAATTAACCTCTATAGATACGGATTTAGGCAAGTTAAACTATTCCGAGGAAAAATATAAAGAAACCGGGAAAATCTACCATGAAACAAGGGAAATTTTCTATAAACACCGTGAAGAGCTTATAAAGATTGAGTCAGAGGAAAAAAGTACGGCAAAAGAGCTTGAGCATATTGAAAAAATAGAGCAGTCCAACAAGGAAAAGGCTGATTTAATAAAGCAAAAGCAGGAAGAAGTTAACCTTATTTACGAGCTTGACCGGTTTTACAGCCAGTTATGGGAGAAACTCAATGAAAACGCGCGTCCCGAGATATCCGACCTTGCCGGGAAATTCCTTTCTGACCTTACGGATAACCGGTATTGCATGCTGGAACTGAACGAGAAGTACGAAATTTGCCTGCATGATGACGGAGAAATCAAGCAAGTCATATCAGGCGGCGAGGAAGACATCGTTAATTTGTGTATAAGGCTTGCCGTTTCGCAGATTATAGCGCAGCGTTCGGGAAAAGCCCTTTCTTTGTTGATCCTTGACGAAATTTTCGGCTCTCTTGATGAAAACCGGCGGGCTAATGTGGTTCAGCTGCTCAGAAACCTTACCGACCATTTTGAGCAGGTCATTTTGATTACTCATATTGACGATATCAAGGATGATATAGACAATATAATCAACATAGAGTTTGACCCTGAGCGGGGAAGCTCGAAAGTATCTATGCAGGGCTCCGGGATTGACTTTGACAGAGCTCCAGAATTTGTTTAGAGACTTCTTCTATTGATTTTTTTTCGGTATTTACGGTAAAATGCGCGGTTTCATAGAGCGGGGCTCTTTCTGCGAGGAGTTTTTTGAGTACTGCCACCGGGTCATCAACGTTCAGCAGGGGTCTTGAGCTGTCGTGTTTTGTGCGCTCGTAGAGTTCTTCAGCCGAGGCTTGCAGGTAGAATACCATGCCTGTTGATTTAAGGTTATCAATGTTTTTTTGCCGCTTAACTGCGCCGCCCCCCGTGGAAATCACGCATCCTGTTTTTTGGGCGGCTTCTGCAATTACTTGTGATTCCAGGTCACGAAAATGGGGTTCTCCGTCTTCGGCAAAGATTTCAGTTATTGGCTTTCCGGCTTTTTTTACTATCAAGTCGTCTGTGTCGAGGAATTCCATGCCTGTTATTTCGGCAAGATATTTCCCGAGAGTGGTTTTTCCTGACCCCATCAGTCCTGTAAGCACAATATTTTTAGTCATGGTCTTAATTTTTCCGGTATTTTGCAATGAAGACTTCCTATTTTTCCAATAAGTCCTGGAAAATTATCTTAAATCCCAGTATTTTAGCTATGTCTTCCACTTCTTTAAAGGGTATTGTATCTTTTCTGAGTTTTTGGGAGAAGTTCTGAGCGGAATATTTTTTATTATAGTGTTCTGATAATCTTTGCGCCAGTTGTTTTAAGGTTATTTGCCTTCTTGTTGCCATTATTTTTACTTCTTCTCTTGCCGGCATAGTTTTTCCTTTATTTATAAACTTATATGTTTATTAATATATAACTTAGTTGATAATCCTTACAAGCAATGATAAAGTGCTTTTAGCAATTTAAAAATTAATTAGTAAATTAATAAATTTATAAATAAAGGTTAAAATTGAATACGGACAAAAAGAAAAATCTTTACAATTTAAGACATAACATCTCTCTAGAAGCACAGAGAATCAGCTTCCTGCCGGAAAATGTAATTGAAGGAACCAAGGGTAACATGCAAGCGAATGTTTTAGCAGGTTTAGCGCTGGAAAAGTCTATCAGAATAGAAAAATTATCTAAAAAAATAGGCAAAATACTTAAGTGTTAACCGGCGCCGGGGGGGATAGTACTATTTGTTAGGCTTATTGCCTATTATGCTTGCCGGATAGATGCCCCCGTGTCAAGCACGGGGCAGGCTTCTCAAGTGCGGCATGACATTATTAATTTAAAATTAGAATTGAATTACCCTGTCACTATATCAATATAAACCTTGTAAATTTTTAACCTCAAACCAGCAATAATATTTGGTAATCTGTTTTTATATTATTGGAAGGTTGTTTTTATATGGAAGTTTAATGGTCTTAGAAATTGTACAATTTAATCCTGAACGCAGAGGTCAGGACAGAAGGGCAGCTTCTGTCCCGGTTTTGCATGAAAGGCGTGTAAGCCCTGATAGGAGGGGAGCACCTTCTGTATTTGGTTTTGATAATTTAAAGGAGAATGTGGACAGGCTTGATAAAACAGTGCCTGCTAATCCCTTTACCGCAGCCGCCTCAATCCCGCAAATGGACGGGGAGAAAAAGCATAACCCTGTTTTAGGCTTTTTAAACTCGCCTCAAGGCATGTCCCTTTTGTGTCTTGGCGGTGTTATTCCCATGATAAGGCGTAACCAGTCAATTTTTGAAAAAATTGAAAATGACAATACAGAAGGAGCTTTGACCCAGCTCGGCGCAACAGCTGCACATATACCTTATGATTTGACTTTGTTAACTTTAGCAGGCATGGAATTTAAAAAATGGAAAGATAACGGCTTTAAAGCTTTGCCTAAGCAAATATACCAGAGAGAAATGCCTCTTCTTCGAGGAGGAGTGCTAGACGGCAAGCTTAAATGGCTGGAAAAGTTTGACAATACTTTGTTTGAAACAAAATTTGGCGATAAAGTAATGAATTTATTTAAAGTTAAAGTTTCTAAAGAAGATTTCATTTCAATGAATGGTATTAATTCCAAAGGTTCAGGCTTTTTTGGTGTTAAATTTTCAGGCAACTCTACTCAAAATGTTGTTGGACGTTCACTTTTAAGAGTTTCTATACTTGGAGTTATTACGGGCGCTTTATTTGAAATACCAGCGCTAGTAAAGTCAGTAACGAAGACTGAGG
>JANQIY010000257.1 GCA_028281965.1 Candidatus Gastranaerophilales bacterium | reverse complement strand
GCGTTGAAAATATACTGAAATTATTTCAGCATGACAATTTATGGCGTTTTGAAATTAATGATAAGCTATTTAAATTAAAAATGTAGGGGAGTAAGGATTTCAGCCCATAATGTTAACCGGACAGATTGCCACGGCGGCGCTTCGCGCCGCCTCGCAAGTGTTTGCTCTTACTTGCTTCTGTCTATAAATTATTTCCTGGATAGGCTCTAAGTAGAGACCTCTGCATAACTTACAAAATTAGTTTTTTAGCCGGACAAGTTCTACTCGAGTCGCCAATTAGCCTAAAGCCAGGGTATGACTATGCAATTAGCGACTCGAGTTAACTACTGTTTAAATAATTGATTGTTTGTGTGATTATAATTATCGGTAATTTATGTTTATTTTGAACAAGTAGAGGAAAGGTAATTAAACAATGGACTTTACTGGTCTGACAGTACAGGTATTAAAATCATTAGCGGATATAGCGGGCAGTTGGGGGCTTGCGATAATACTTTTAACAGTAATAGTAAGGGTTGTGATGTGGCCATTAGGGGTTTCCCAGCAGCGTTCAATGAGAAAGATGCAGCAGCTTTCCCCAAAGCTAAAAGAAATCCAGAACAGATACAAAAATAATCCCCAGATGATGCAGCAAAAAATGGCTGAGTTCTACAAAGAACACAGCTTTAACCCTTTTGGGGGGTGTTTTCCTTTATTAATCCAGATGCCTATCTTTATCCTGTTGTATACGGCGCTAATGAGTTCTCAGTTTACCCAACTTGCGGGAGATTCCTCGTTTTTGTTCATAAAAAGACTTGATGCGCCCTTGAAAAGCCATGCCGGCAAACCCGGCGACCAGGTTTTTGGGGTTTCGGAAACAGATAATTTTTCCGTGGAAAAAACCGCAAAGGTTTATTTAAAAAATGGAAAAATTGAAGAAGTAAAAATTTCAAACCCTAAAGACGCCGTTGAGGTTCAGGGAAGCTTAGTTCCCGGCGAGCCCGTTGATTTTAAGATGGATTTATATGACCTTGATTTATCATTGCAAGAACTCGATGAGGAGTTTGAAAAAGCTGAAATTACAGTTATAAATAACTCAACCAAGGAGCTTGAGGAGCTAACCTTTGAGAAAAAAGGGGCATTTCTTTTTGCACAGGCCAAAACTGATAGGTCAGAAACGGTTTTTCACCCTGATGTATTGGTCTTGATACTTATATTCGGCGCAACCATGTTTTTTGCCCAAAAAGTAATGACTATGACGGGTAAAACTACGGTCATTGACCCCCAGCAAAAGGCAATGCAGGAAAGTATGGCAAAAATTATGCCCATAATGATTACCGGTATGTTTATTTTCTTCCCTATCCCTGCCGGAGTGCTGCTTTACCTGATTGTAAGCAACGTGATCCAGGTTATACAGTCGGTAAGCATAAACAAAATGCTGGATAGGGAAGAAGATGAGGCAAAAAAGAATAAAGAGCAAATAATTGATGTTCAGGCTAAGGAAAAAGAACTTGGGGGAACGGAAGACTCTTCCAATGCCTCGGAGGATTCCGGCAATAAAAAGCAAAAGGGCAGTTTTTCAGGGCAAAAGAACAAAAAATCCAAATGGTAAATGAACATTTATACTCAAAATGACACGATAGCGGCTGTTGCAACTCCTGTGGGGACAGGAGGCATAGGAATTGTAAGACTAAGCGGAAGCGAATCCTTCAATGTAATGGAAAAAATTTTTTCTTCAAGCCTGCATGAGAAGAAGCTGCCTGTTTTTAAGGCCAACAGGATTTATTACGGCTGGATACATGAAGACCTGAAGCCTGTTGATGAGGTCATATTGTTGTGTTTTCACTCCCCAAACAGCTTTACGGGAGAGGATATACTTGAAATCCAGTGCCATGGGGGAATTAACGTGGTACGGCAAATCCTTCAGCTTTGCCTTAAAAATGGAGCAAGGTTGGCTGAGCCGGGAGAGTTTTCCAGAAGGGCATTTATGAACGGAAAGCTTGATTTAAGCAAGGCTGAAGCGGTGATTGACCTGATACATGCCCGCACAGATAGATTTTCAAGAGAATCAGCCCTTAATTTATCCGGCAGGCTTACAGAAAAGACCAACCTGCTCAGGACGGAGATTTTAGACCTGCTATCCCGGATAACCGCGGCGGTGGATTTTCCCGAAGAGGTTGATGAACCTGCTTATGAGCATATTCAAAACCGCACGGGAAATATTATCCTGGAGATAGAAAACATTCTCAGCTATTCCGCATCTTCGAACCTGATGAGAAACGGGGTTAAAGCAGTGATTGCCGGCAGGCCTAATGCCGGAAAATCTTCGCTTTTTAACGCGCTTTTGGATGCGCAAAGAGCGATTGTAACCGAAATTCCAGGCACTACCAGGGATATTATCCAGGAATCCATTGACCTTGATGGAATTCCCCTTACTCTTATTGATACGGCAGGACTCAGGGAGCTGGACGACAGCTCGCAACACAGCTATATTGAGTCACTGGGAATAAATTTAACAAAGGAAACCCTGGAAATATCGGATGTTATTATTTATATGTACGATTTAACCCGGGGAATGACGCAGGAAGACGTTAAAACCCTGGAACGCCTGAAAAGCAGGGATAACGTATTAAAAGTGGGCTCCAAGCTCGACCTTGCAAAAGGGGTTACTGCTGATAACGGTGTTATAAAAATTTCTTCAAAGGATAAAACAGGGTTAGTTGAACTAAAAAAAGCAGTTAAAGAAATAATTCTTTCTAACCCCCGGCCGGAATCCGAATTCTGCACAAACCTGCGTCAGCAGCAATGTTTGCGTGATAGCCGGGAGTTCCTGCTAAAAGTGCTGGGTGCCTGTCAAAACAGAGACCCCCAGGATTTGGTCTGCATAGATTTAAAATCAGCCCTGACCAGCCTTGGGGAAATTACAGGGGAGGTTGTCAGCGAAGAAATTATAGATAACATTTTTTCCAGCTTCTGCATCGGAAAATAAGGAAAGTTAAAAAAGTTTTTACGTATGCGTCACCCTGTGCCGGGGAAAAGGGGGAATGAATTTTTGAAAATTTTGGTAAGGAATAAAGAAAAAATTCTTACACATTGTGTCATGCCGCACTTGAGAAGCCTGCCCCGTGCTTGATACGAGGTGGGAATCTATCTAAAGCGGTCTGCCTGCTAATAAATAGCCTGTAATCCTGGCTGGACAGAATGCCACGGGCTCACAAATTGTCATTGAGCCCTCGCAATGACAGTTTGAGGGTTATCAATACAGTTTCGGAAGACAAGGAAAATTTTAAAAACAGTAAGTATTGCTTACTCGTTAAAGGGTGATAAAATCACCGCAGTTTAGCTCTCATAGGGTTATATAAAAGCTCTTAAGAGTGATTTTTTAAAATCACCTTTTATTGTGATTAAAAATAGATTTAAAAAGTATATACTAAGAATATAAGAAAGGAAGTAAGTTCAATCCCCCCAGTTTTTTACCCTCCCTCGGCAATTCAAAAAATTATGCACCCGGCTTAAGTATTTAGAAAGGCTCCTTATCAGGGAGCCATCTTTTTTGTTTGTAAAATTTAAAAAAATCTACTTTTGTATAAATCTTTATATAATACTTTTTAGTATTTAAATTAATTTTATGGAGGTTAATAATAGACTTAGCTTGGAAAAATTGGAATTTAGATACTAATGTTATTAAATTATATTAAAAATATATTTACTTCAAAGTGCTGTCATGAGGAGGCAAAAAGTAAAAACTGCAAGTATTGCCCTGATTGCGGGAAAAGGGTTGTACGTAAGTGGGCAATAATAAAATGCAAGTCATGCGGACATTACAGAAAACCGCAGATTGATATTTATGAAACTGTAAAACCTGAAAAAAAATACTGTTTTTTCTGCGGGTCTGAAAAGTGGGTTGCCCATAATTACTATGACACAAACATTCCTGATAGCCTGAAGTCTATATCATTGGTGAAAGTTAATGATTTTGAAAAACAGGACTTTGGAAGTTTAACCGGCAAAACTAAAATCTGGATAAACTGACGTAAATGGAAGAAAATGGGCTAAAACTCATTCTATTACGAAGCGGGAACGAATGTTCATTCCTTATTTATTTGCCAGGGATTTCATTTTTTCAATGAACTCTCCAATAAGCTTTTTTTCTTCTGAATTATCACAGAATTCAATATATTTAAGGAAATTTTCCTTAGAATTGTCATACCGGCCAATTTTAGCGTAAATTAAGCCAATATTAAGATATGCGGGATTACATTTACAATCAGGACCAATTGCCGTCTTGTAATTTTCAAGCGCTTTGCTATAATTTCCTTGCTCTTCATAAGCCCTGGCAATATTATAATAGTAATAGCACTGTGTTTCTTTATTCTCCTTAAATAATTCGGCTACTCTTAAATTAATCATCTCTTCAATTTCGTTTTTTTCCCCTAGAAGCTTTATATCACGGAGTTTTGTCATTTTTTCGGAATTGTTTTGGTAAAAATTTTGCTCTAACCTGCCGGGCAAATCAAAACTCTTTAAGGAAACACCGTCCCTATATTCCCATGCTTTAACGGGACTGCCAAAATAAAAGCAGGCTAAGCCCAGATATAAAAATATAACCAATACCCTGTAACCGGAATTTATCATGACAAATCCTCTTTAAAAAACCAACCTTTCAATAAAGGATAATAAATAATTGCGCTTGTGTTTATTAGCCTGTTTACTTATTAGATAGTATTAAAATTAACAATAAAATAAATACGCTTATGATAAACTTAAGTTAATTTACCAGGCTGAAATACAACCTGTTTCAAAAATGCCGGCTAAAAGCCAGATAGTTGAACCTCTTATGGATTTTAAAGAAGCGATAGATTTAATATGGAAAAACAGGAAATACAAAACGACTTCCGAGAAGGAAGCGGTCATCCATCTTAACGAAGAGGTTGCAGAAAGCCTGAACGCTCTTTTGAGAGGGGATAAAGAAACGGCGCAAGCGGAATTGGAAGACGCATTATCCTGTATGCTGATAGCGTTTCAGGCAATGGGGATTAACCCTGAGGAGACCGTTTATCGCCAGGTGAAAAAGATGAAAGAGCAGCCAAGTAAAATTATGCGTATATACAAGGATAGGGTTGAAATAATAGTGAACAACGAAGTCAAAGGCGGCTGGGCGGTTTGGAATGCTGACGACCTTAAGGAAGCTGAAAAAATGGCGAGAGAATTCAACTGTGAAATTATTAGAGAAGACCGCGCTCAACAGCTAATGCTGGAACTTTCCGAAAATGTCCCGGAAAGTTAGATTGAACAAATACATAGCTTCCTGCGGCATTGGCTCAAGAAGGGTTGCAGACAAGCTTGTTAAATCAGGTGCGGTCAGGGTAAATGACAGGGTGGTCGATACTCCCGGGGTTTCAATATCTGAAAAAGACGAGGTGAAAGTTAACGGGGAGACCATAAAGCCTGAAAAACAGAATTACATAGTATTCAATAAGCCGCCCGGCTATATAACCTCCAGGGAAGATGAAAAGGGCCGAAAAACGGTTTATGATATTTTGCCTGAAAATGTGAAGAAGTTAAAACCCGCAGGAAGGCTGGATAAAGACTCCTCGGGACTTTTAATCCTGACAAATGACGGGGAACTTATTCAAAACCTTACCCATCCGAAAAAAAAGATACCCAGGGTCTATCGAGTCACAGCGCAGGGGAAAGTTACGGAGAATGATTTAATAAAGTTCCGAAAAGGAATAGAGATAGAAAGAGGCAAAACCGCTTATGCCGAAGGTATTGTCCTTGATTACTCAAACTCTGTCACAACACTGGAATTAACGCTGTTTCAGGGGTATAACCGCCAGATAAGGAGAATGCTGGATAAGGTCGGGCATCCGGTAATCTCGCTGAAAAGAATTGCCCATGCCTGTATTGAGCTTGGCGGGCTTGAGCGGGGAAAGTTCAGGTATATGAATAAAAAAGAAGTTCAGCAGCTTAATAACTACTTGAACAAGCTCATAAAGGAACCGAAGTGAAAATTCTTATTTACATTTTGAAATAAAGCTTTTAATCAATATACAATCGTGTTAACAATATAGTTATAAATTATCTCAATCAACGGGCATTTGCCTTTAGACAATATTATGAGCAGAAGTAATGGCATTAAATTCATATAATTACTATCCGCATAATGTAATAAAACTAAGCAGACAACCCCGGTTTGGCGAAATTAGAGCTTCTGAAGGGATAGGTTTACAGGGAAATGTGTCTCTTTCTACGGCGACTGACCTGGTTTCCGAAATGCTTGGACTCCGGCATGTACCTAATTATGCTCATAGCTACGGGGTTTCTTTATATTCGGAGGCCTTTGCAAATGAGCTTGGACTTGATAAACGACAGCAGGAAGTTGTAAAAACAGCCGCTTTGCTTCACGACATAGGTAAAATTCACTGTCCGGATAATTTTTTTAACAGGGAAATAGATAACGCAACTCGGGAGCGTTACCGTAGGCATCCTATGCTCGCTAAAACACTTTTGAGCAAGGTTAAAGCTTTTAATGACGCCGAAATTCCCGAAATCATAGCACAACACCATGAGCATGAAGATGGAAATGGCTTTCCAAAAGGTTTAACAGGGACAAATATAAGGATTGAAGCAAAAATAATCCATATTGCGGATAGCTTTGATTCCTCGATAACCCCTAAATACGTAGATAGTACTGCCTATAGTCCTCAGGAAGCCCTTGATAGAATGCAAAAGGGTGCAGGAACTTGCTTTGACCGTGATCTTCTTGATAAATTTGCCGGATTTGTTTCCAGGAATAAATTTGCCATTGTTGATGAAGTTAATGCTAAAGTAAATGGACGGATCAGGGAATTTGGCAAGGAATACAATATCCCGACATTCATGATACCTTCAATTGAAAAACGGGCTGCTAAGCAATGAAAATTTTGTCGAATCTTTTGCCCAACATTTCGGCTGTAATCCGGAACATTTACAGGAAGTCATGGGTCTCCGGGAATTAAGAGACCGTTTTAAAAGCGCAAACCCCCAAAATTTTAACCCTAAAATGCAGATAAAGATAAATTTAATATAAACCTTCATCTGCACACCACAGCCTCTTAAAACTGATTTTTGATAAAAGCTGAGAAATAGAGTAAACCTCTACTAACAGGGTATTAAGTCTGAAATTAGAGATTGGAGTTAATTATCAACCATATAAGAAGTAAACAATAAAAACTTAAGTGTTTTTAAAATTTTCAAAAATATTCCTTATTAAATTTTTTCGGTCGAGCGACCGACCGAAGGGAGGGAAGCGAGACCAAAGAAAAAATTGGGTGGGTGGAGGG
>JANQIY010000201.1 GCA_028281965.1 Candidatus Gastranaerophilales bacterium | reverse complement strand
GGTCTATTTAGTCAGGGCTATTGTCTATTATGTTTACCGGATAGATGCCGCATCAAGTGCGGCATGACACAATGTGTAAGAATTTTTTCTTTATTCCTTGAATCAAAACATTACTTCCAATAATGTAATCAGGACTTAATTTAACTGGTTTTTTCTTAATGCCGTGACTTTTTCTTCTTCCGGGTTTACCCAGAGGGTTTTTTCGTGGGTGTAAATTACAAAGCCCGGTTTTGCGCCTGACGGTTTTTTCACAAATTTCCTTTTTGTGTATACTACGGGCACATTAGAAGAATTTTTTCCCTGGCTATACCATGCCGCAATATAAACAGCCTCATGAAGCGTGCTTTCCGGCATCTCACCATCTTTTCCCGATTTAATTATTACGTGAGACCCTGGTATATCCCGGGTATGAAGCCAGGTATCATCCGGTGACGATGTTTTTAAAATAAATTCATTCTGGCGGTTATTTTTGCCTGCATAAATTTCAAAACCGTCTGAGGATAAAAATTCTACAGGCTGTATTGTTTCTTTTTTCTTTTCTACAGGTTCTTTCCTGGTGATTATTTTTTGCTCTACCAGTTCCTGTCTTACCTGGTCAAGATCCTGAAGGGTTTCTGAGTTGTTTAAGGCTTCTTTTAAGCTTTCTAAATAGCTGATATCCTCTTTTATAGACTTAAGTAGTTCCTTGCTGTGGATTGCCGCTGTTTTGGCCTTGTTATAAAGTTTATAATACTTCTGGGCGTTTGCTGTAGCGGAAATTGCGGGATCGAGAGGGATTTTCAAAGGCTGGTTATCTTTATATATGTTTTCAACTTCTACATATTCAACTCCGGAGGGGATTTTATAGAGATTTGCCATGATAAGATCGCCAAATCCCTTGTAGCGGGAGGTTTTATCATCAGAATCAACTGTCTTTAAATGTTTTGAAGATAACTTTTTCTTTTTATTCAGCTCCTTTTTTAAAATGTCAGAAAGGCTGCTTTTTTTTCTGTTGAACTTGTCTTTAAGTACCTGATAACCAAAATACCTGTCAACCATGCTGTTTACAGAGTCAATTTGCCGGTAATTCTGTTTATTATCGAATGAAATAAGAGAATAAAGTTTGTTATCCTGACTAATAGAGGGATTTAGAAATTCCAGGTTAGTTGTTTGTTTAATACGTCTGTACAGGCATTTTATTTTTTCCGGGGAAAGGGCTGATATTTTGCTTTCCGAGGTGTTTATACCGCAAAATTCGCAAATTTCCGTAGCCGTTGCTCTGCTTATGAATCCAAATCTATCGTTTAGCCATTCATTTAGCGGTTTTGGGACTATGCTTATCAGTTTGAAAAAGTCTTCCTCAGGAACCCGGTTTATGTCTAATTTATTTTGTCTTGGCGGGTAAACATACGGAAGCCCTCCTGCAACTTCTCTTTCCCGGCTTTTTTCACTGCTTACGTTATGAGCGCAACCTATTATCACATTTGTTTCATAATTATAAAGAATAATATTGCTGTGTTTTCCCATAAATTCGCAGGAGAGCGTCATAGGGACTCTTTCCCCGAGTTCTAAATAGCTGTCAAAATAAATTTCCAGTATCCTGTTAAACCCGGGCTGTTTTATGGCTTTGATTTTGTACCCTTCCATGTGTTTTCTCAGCAGCATGCAAAACATAGGCGGGCTTTTAGGAATTTCCAGTGCCCGCATTTCCTGTCCTTCCTTACTTAACAGCGCAGCATGCGGATATTTGGGATCTACGCATATATAGAGCTTATGATTTTTTCCGGACGCCCGCAACGTTAATAAAAGCTCATTTCTTGACGGCTGCTGGACTTTATGGACACGGCCCCCGGTTAACAATGGCTCAAATTCTTTTATAAGGGCTTTTAGGGATAGCGAATCAAAATTTAGCATAGTTTTATAATAAGATTTACCTGCACAAAAAAATAGAATAAAATAAAAAAAGTGAAACGAATTAACTGCCAATTATGCTTATTGAACTTTTAGTCCTGTCAGTATTATTAAATCAGGAATGTACAATTTATAAAATAAGAAAAAACATTAATAAATATTTTTCCCTTTTTTGCAGCGCCAGTATGGGGTCAATTCATCCCGCACTGCAAAAGCTAAGTGAAAACGATTATGTCAGCGTAAAAAAATCCATGAGTAAGGGCGGGCAAAAAAGCTCTGTTTATTCAATTACCGCAAAAGGCCGTAAATATTTTAGCTCGCTGATGCAGGAAGATCTCCCTCAAAACCCTTCTGCTGCTTTGCAGCTGGCGGATATTAAAATTATGCTTTTATCCCGGTTAAAAAAAGCTGAAAAGGATGCTGTTATTGAAGAATTAAAAACCTTTTACCAAAACCGGCTTCTGGATTTTGAAAATTTCCGGCAGGATATTGAAGATGATGATATAAAAAACTTAAACCTGGACTATATAAAACACTGCCTGGGCATGGTTTCTGAAAAGATCAACTGGCTGAAGTTCCAGAATTTGAATTAGCTTTGTTTGCCAGGTAATTATAGTTATCAATATATTGTTGTCTTATTTGTTTTGAACTATCAAGAGCTTTAACAATTTTGCAGCGGAAATAATCAAGCATTACTTTGTCAAGGTCTTTTGTTTTTTTATAAGTTTCTGTTATTAAACTACCCTCTATGTTTTCCTTGCCTTTTTCCTTCTTCTTTCTATCTTTCCAGGGGTCTACATTATCTGCAATAATTATTATTTTATCCAGATCGCTTAATGGTTTATTTTCAGGGTCTTCAGAACCTAAACTATGTGTTCTGACAGCTCTCAGGATTTCTTCATCTGTAATTCCAAAATCTTCTCCTGCTTTATGAGCGCCTACAGGAGCATGTAACTTTGAAGGGACTGTAATTTCATCTTTAGTTACCTTTAATTCATTTAATAGAGCATATTGCAAAAGTTCTTCATTGCTCATACCTTTTGCGTAATCGTGAATGACTCCGGCAAGCAATGCTTTCTCAGGGCTTACATTGTGAGCCGGGGCCAGCTCCTGTGCTTTTTTAGCCACGGTTAAACTGTGTTCAAACCTGCCTTCTTCATATTCTGTTGCGTTTCTTACTCTGTTTAATATAACTTCTGCAGGAGTTAATTCTTTATCCCCATTTGTCACTTTTTCCGTAAAAAGTTCCGGTTTGCAGTAGTCTCTTATAGCTCTGTCAAAAACTTCATCAAAAGATGCCTCAGTTTTTTTACCTTTGCCGTTTCCGGCAAATAGCACATAATCAGGGGGATTTATTAATTTAAAATTTGCAAGTCTTTTGGTGTCAGGTTTAGATGGGGCAATTTTATTTTGTTTTTGTAAATTATTAAAGTCGGGTTGAACTTTAGGGTATATGGTTATCATAAATTATTTTCCACTCTCTGATAAATATTTGTTTCTTTTTTATAAAACCTGTAAATTCCGGAATTTACAGGTTTTATAAAAATTATTAAACTTGAGTTGCTAATTAGCCAAAAGCCAGGATATGACTATGCAACATTTGCCAAAAAATTATAGAGAATCGAAAAGAGGCTCCGCCTCTTT
>JANQIY010000185.1 GCA_028281965.1 Candidatus Gastranaerophilales bacterium | reverse complement strand
GTCGGTCGATTCAAAGCGTTCGCTCTTCATTAAGTCCTCACCTCCTTTCGTTTGATTTTTGCGGGGAGATACGTTAGAAAAACAAAGCCGTTCAAAGGGGTAAAACCCTTTGAGGTTTTGCTAAGCCATCAGCCGCGGACCCGCCAAAGTCATAGGCTGATGGCTTTTTTTATGCGCAAACTCCCGTCTGTCAATTGTCAAGTTAAAATTTAACGATTTTTGACAATTTAAAACAGCCCACTTAATGTTACATGATATAACTTTTGTCAAGTAATTTTATCAATAGTTTTCAAAAAGCATGTTATAAGCTTGATATGCCAACAGTTGCTAAATACAAGCTGCCAAAGCTTCCTACAGATGAAAACTTGGGCGAACGCCTTGCGCGGCTCAGGAAAGAGCGAGGATATACGCAAATTGAGATAGCTGAAAGAATAGGCATCAATCGCGTACTTATTTCGCACTATGAGACAAACAAACTGCGACCGCATTATGAAATGATTATCCATTTGTCACTTGCGCTTGAAGTTACAAGCGATGAGCTTTTAGGCATAAAGCCTTCCATAAAAAAAGATATGGAACCAAGCCTAAAACTTCTTCGGAGAGTCAAAAAAATCGAAGCCCTTCCAGCATCTAAACAAAAAATTTTACTACAAAACATAGATATATTTCTCAAAGGTGCGGAGAAGTAAAAAAAAGCGGCTGCCGACGCAGCCCGGTGGTTAAGCGGGCGGTGGTGCATTTCGTGTTTTTCTTTAACCGCCAAAATACCTTTGTTTATTGCTTGTGCTCTTCTGCTCATGCGGGAGAGATTGGCCGGTGACTTGAGGGCGTAGCGCGGGGGAGGTCTTTTGGCAGCGGCTTTTTTTGCGCGGGCTTTGCAGCACCGCCTTTTTCAACGCTGGAACGTATGGGGTGCGGCGGTGGCGAATGCGACGCGCTTGGGCAAAGGAACTGCAAAGGCCGGGCAAAAAAAGACGCCGGGGAGTGGCGGGTGGCGGGAGTCAATGATCCGCGATGGGTGCGTTCCTTTGTCGTGTCGGTGCACGGATTAGGCGCATCAACGTGACGAGCCCGAGAGATCGGAGCCGGGCACGTGGTTTGCCGGTGTATGAGGCGGGCTGGATCAGTTTGGCCGGAGCCCTTGGTGTTGCGGGGCGCTTATCCTGCAAACCGCGTGAACGGCGGGTTTAGAGCTTTAACGCTGCGTGTCCGCGAAAAAAGAGTGCAGGGTAGGCCGACACGATGTGTGATGCTTTGGGGGGCCTGGCCCCAAAGTCCAAAAAATTGAGAACATATAATCAAGGCCCATCCATCCTTAGCGTTCTCATTTTTTGGAGTTTTTTCGGACATCTAATCGTTAAACTTCCTTTAAGCCCTTGTCCGAAAAAACCATCACACCTAACACACACCAGCATACCAATTGCGCGACGACGCAACCGGCGGTAGTGAGGGACATAAAATTAGGACGCCGAAGGCTTCCGCTTAACAATGAATGATTTCAATCGCTTTTAAGGCTTGTCAAGTGTTGAGACCCCTTTGTCTTTGCTTGACCCCCTTTGTCTTTGCTGGCTACCAAAATAATTTATCGATTATAGGAAAAAAATAAAAAATAAAAAAAATAGAAAGAGGAAAGCCCACTATAAACAAAATAACATTTAACCAAAACAAATGTGGATCCTCCGAAAGATATATTGGTTTAGTACCTTTCAGATATATCCTTTTTTTAAAGATCATATTATAGACTTCAAAGATAAAAATAATTAAAATAGAAAAAATCAAAAAGGCTTTCATGAAAACCGTTTACTCCAATTAAAAAATTGTAGAAGTCAATAAATAAGAATCAATAGTAAGTGCCAGCTATAATCTTTTAGCGATAGCATCTCCATGAAAAGGTTCAACACTATTTAGTCCAAAATATTAACTAGAATATTTTATGTACCATCGTATATGACCTAAAACGGTGCGCCTCTATCGCTGTCCCAACTCCAAGGGTAGCATTTAAAGAATATGAGGTCTTAGTGTTTGGTGATAACGGTTTGTTAGCTTCTACTCCTAATGCTAACTTCCCCATCGTAGGTGTCGATGCCGAACCACCAGTTGAATCAGCAAATCCGCCAAGATCTTCAATATTATTATTCTCAGATCCAATTGCCTCGAACCCTGCGTCTGCGGTATTACCCACTATGCCTCCCAATGCGCCAGTGGCATATAAACCGAATTGAACGCCATGTTCCCACGAGTTACCCATAACTATTCCGAAGGCTTTGTTAGTTCCGGGTCCAAGCCATCCATTTGGGCCAAACCATCCATAAGTAAAGGTAAGCCCGATTTGTAGAGTACAGGGTGGAGGAGCGTTTTGTCGTGGAATACCAGCAAGCTCTGATTTAGCCCATACATAAAGCTTAGCGGTCTCTAGCTTTTCTTTATAATTGTTCTTTTTCCATCGACCGTTGTTAGAATCGCTCCCATTTCTATTTCGGTTGTCTTCATCAAAACCTCTACCGCTTTCAATTCTATTTGTCACATCTCTTTGAACGCTCTCATCGGTAGTATGGTTTCCTCTTCCAATTTCTGGAATATAGTGTCCGGATGGGTCGGTAAAAATCAAGGGATTATTTAGAACATAGCTAAATCGGTTTAGAGACTGTGGATCAAATGTAAATTGCACTAACGTATCAGGAGTCGTAAATCGACCAATCACCGGATCATAAAGACGTGCATCATAATTATAAAGCCCGGTCTCAGCGTCAATTTCCTGGTCCGTTTAGAACTAGATAAGCCAAATCGCCCCATAGAGCTGTTTTTTGCCCCCACAGTTATAGTCGCCCTCTAGAGCACCTTTTCGCTGCCAAAGAACCGGT
>JANQIY010000181.1 GCA_028281965.1 Candidatus Gastranaerophilales bacterium | reverse complement strand
AAAAAATTCTTACACATCGTGTCATGCCGCACTTGAGAAGCCTGCCCCGTGCTTGACACGGGGGCATCTATCCGGCAAACATAATAGACAATAGCCCTGACTAAATAGAACCCGCGTCAGATACGAGGGTGACACTTACGTAAAAACTTTTTCAATCTTCCTTAATTCGTAATTCGGGTTAATTAATTCGAGTCGCCAATTAGCCAAAAGCAAGGATATGACATCAAAGGGAGTTATTTATTTTTTCCTTATAAAAGTCATAAATAAGTGTCATTGTATGTAAAATATATGCCGCTACGATAGTTTCTTCTTTCCAGGCGTTATAACTGCAGGTTGGAGGGAACAAAGCCAGGGGATTATCAGGAAAATCCCTGCATATTTGAGGCCTGGCTTCATAAATTGGGCAAACATTTTCCCCTGTGAGGTGCTTGCAGTAATAAAAGTTAATTGTTTTGTTTTTTTCAGTTTTTTGGGTTAAGAAATCCACATATTCCGGAAAAATATTCCTGGCTTCGCGGAAATTTTTATAAGGGATAAAAATTTCCGTAAACTGCCTGGCGTAATTATCATTATTTGCGGCTTTTTGTTTTAATTGCTCATAAGAAAACTCGGAACTCGCCAGTTTGCAACATGTCCCTGTCCGGGCGCATTTAAACCGGTTTTTGCAATCAAGGATTTCTTTTGTTTTAAGGTTAATTTCAGGTTCAATCTCATTTTCTATTTTATTTAGCACCAATTTTTGCCAGTCCTTAAAACTGCAGCTTTCAGGGAGAATCGTACTTATGGAATTTGGAAAACCCTTGCAAAAAGAGCGTTTATCTTTAGAGGCGCAAATATTTTTGCTGTTCAGGTATTTGCAGTAGTAAAAATAAACGGGATTTTCGTGTTTTAGCAGAATTTTCGCCACATAAGGCTCATATTTGTTATCATCAACATTTTTAGCCTGTTTATTGTTGTAATCAACGTCTATTTTTGAGACCCGGGAATATTTAAACTCCTCTTGCGCCCCATAAGGCAGGAATAATTGCATGTAACATTTTGCGATTTCGTCGTTTTTATCGGTTGCCAGCTTAAATATCTCTTCGGGCGGGAGCTGGGAATACCTGATTTTACAGCAGGTATTGCATTTATTGCAGGAAAAACTTGATTTTAGTTTTTTTAAAAGCTCTTTAAAGGTTTTTTCGGAATTAATGAATAATTCCCGATATAATTCACGTTCTTTATTAAGCTTTGCTTCAAATTTTTCCATGAGTCAACCTGATAAATCCTGTTAAACCGGAATAAGTCCGGAATAAGCCCGGAAATCCGCCATACCTGTTTATATATGTTCTTTTCATTTAACTATTACCTGTTGAAACCTGTATATAAAATAAAAACAGAGGTTTTTAAGCCCTCTTACTTTTAAAGTATAACAAATACCATGTTATTTTTTCCAACAGTAAACAACTCGGGTCGGTAATTGCATAGTCATGTCCTTGCTTTTGGCTAAACAGACGACCCGGGTTATTTATTGAATTCATTTATTTATAAGACAACAGAAATTTTTTATGTTTTATTATATTATAGTTTAAGAAGTAAGGGTAAGGAGTTTTTATATATGATAGATCATACTTTGGCGGTTGAAAGTTCATCAGCTATGTTTGGCATTAATAAAGCGGTTATTGCCGGATTTATTCTGGCAGTTGTATATGTTTTTATAGCGCTTGAGAAAATTCCGAAAGTAACGATAGCAATGCTTGGAGCGGCGGTAACTCTTATCCTGGGTATAGTGCCGGCTTCACAGGCCTTTGCCCATGTTGATTTTGGGGTAATAGTCCTGCTTATCAGCATGATGATTATTGTACATATTGCGAGCAGGAGCGGTATTTTCACCTGGATAGCCTTTGAGCTGCTGAAGTTTACCAAGGGCAGGCCGGTAAGTGTGCTTTTAGCGCTTGCAACGTTTACGGCCATTGCGTCTGCCTTTTTGGATAACGTGACAACGGTTGTGCTTATTTTGCCGGTAACTTTTATTATAGCGCGGGAAATGAAAATTGATCCCATACCAATACTTATAACTGAGATTTTAGCGTCGAATATCGGCGGTACGGCGACATTAATCGGAGACCCCCCGAACATCATTATCGGAAGCGCGGCAGGGTTAAGCTTTAATGACTTTATTATTCAATTAACGCCTGTTGTAGTCCCTATTTTTATTATCTGTATGGGGATTATAGCTTTTATATTTAAGGATGACCTTACTACAACACCTGAAAGAATGGAGCATGTCTCAAATATTGACAATTCCAAGACCATTAAGGATAAAGAACTAATGATCAGGTCAATGACCATACTTGGACTGGTAATTCTCGGGTTTATGCTTCACAGCGCCCTTCATCTTGAAGCTTATATGATAGCTCTTTTAGGCGCGAGCGTACTCCTTGTTTTTGAAAAACCAAACCAGATACTTGCTGATGTAGAGTGGATGACCATTTTCTTCTTTATAGGCCTGTTTATAATAATTGGCGGACTTGTAGAAACCGGCGGGATAAAATTTCTCGCTGATAAACTTCTGGAAATCACACAGGGCGACCTTACCTTTACTGCAATGCTGGTTATATGGGCATCAGGCATTTTATCAGCGATCGTGGATAACATTCCGTATACTGTAACTATGGTTCCATTGATACAGGAGCTTCATGATACGATGAACATTTATCCCCTCTGGTGGGCGCTGTCCCTTGGGGCATGTCTTGGCGGTAATGCAACGATAATCGGCGCAGCTGCAAATGTAATCGTCTCGGAATCAGCGTTTGCGGCCGGACACCCTATTTCTTTTTTCAGGTTTATGAAATACGGGGTGCTGGTTACATTTATTTCGCTGGTTTTAAGCTCAATCTACGTATATTTTAAATTTCTTGCATAATTAACTCGAATCTCTAATTGCATACATGCAACAAACATTTGCCAAAACCCACCCATGAATGAGGCTATGCTCCCGCTGCCGCGCACAGCCACCCTATAGGAGGAAAAGAGGCGGAGCCTCTTTTCGATTCTCTATAATTTTTTGGCAAATGTTGCTCAGTCATATCCTGGCTTTTG
>JANQIY010000150.1 GCA_028281965.1 Candidatus Gastranaerophilales bacterium | reverse complement strand
GTTTGTTGACATGAGGTTAGCTGCGTAGTCTGGCGTCTGACTCTGAGATTCCTTGTCTTTCTTCTGTTGTTCAATCGCCTCTTGTTCTACAGTCACAATGTTCACATGTATACTCATAACGCACTCATACACAGTTATATAACGCAAAATAACCTGAGGTTTTTAAAATTTGAAGTCGTTTGAACTATATAAATATAGTTTATTATTATTGTTATTTTTGTTTAATATCATTACATTTTAACAACTCAAATAATTTCAAATATTAACTTTCGATAAAATCTGTTTGAAAACTCTAAAAGCAAGAGACAAACTAACAGACGAACGAAGGAACACCAAATGGCCAATACTATTAGACTGATCTCATCACACTAACCAGCGACTTTCCTGCGTCTTTTGGCCTCCCTCGCTCCTACAGGCTGCTCGCTGATATCTAGAAACTTGATCCCTCCCTCTCGCCTCGCCGCTAACGATCGGTTGGCCGAGTTACCGCCAAAACTCCTGGCTAAAGGACTGGCCTTTATAAAACCGGCGGGTTTGTTGTTTGGAATCCCTCTCATTGGGGCTGGTAAAAAAAATACAAACTCAAAAAAACTCACACGAAATACGCTAAAAGCCTCTTAAATCAATCCCTTTTAATTACAAAGTTCAGTCAATAAAGTCATTCCTGTATATAACTATTCACTTAATGTTCATCCCAAAAATTAACTTCAATTTAATTAATTTTCACGTACAGGTGTCGTCCATTTTCTTTGCAAAACTGCGGAACTTCACCGGCACGGACGTACTGGTTCCTGTTTTCTTCAATTTATTGGCTGCTTCTGTCGCTGTTACCAACAAAACACAAAACTTACGTATTCATAACGATATATTACGGCAATAATGGGGTAGGAAAACTGGCTGTAATTTAAACAACAAAGCAATTTGCTTCCACAATTAATCTTTAAAGCCCAGAAATAATAAACGAACACCGCCAGGCTTTAGTAAACTTTTCAAGGTTTGAAACAGTTACCTCTCTTTTGATCTTAATAATTAAATATTAAAGGTTTTTATAAAGCGTTACACAACTGCAAAGAATGTATAACGTTTTTAAAACAAAAATATAATCTAATCTAATCTAAAACTTTTAAATCTAATCTAATCTAATGAGTTTTTATAGCGTAAGAGTCTGTGTATAACACATTCGGTACGCTAGATGTATAACAGGAACAGGAAGCCAAGATAGATTTTTGAGTAGTGGGGCAGTAATAGCATGCCATGAGCTGTGATGTACATAAAATATGTAACGCCTGAAAGAAGTGTGTAAACTTTGAAATAATTTTGCTAAATGTTTTCAAGATA
>JANQIY010000006.1 GCA_028281965.1 Candidatus Gastranaerophilales bacterium | reverse complement strand
GAAGTGAGCCCAAAACAAGAAACTAGCCCCCTCCCTTTAGAAGGGAGGGGGTTGGGGGTGGGTTGTAAAATTTTCGCTTTTACAAATTATTTAGAGATTCGAGTTAATTATCATGGACAATTAACCGCCGCATCTTCCTTTATGTATTCAAGAACGCTGGCTAAATCCTTGTCTCCCCTGCCTGAAAGACAAACCACCACAATATCGTTCCTGTCGGTCCCAGGCATTAATTTTTCCAGGTAAGCGAGCGCATGGGAAGATTCCAGCGCCGGGACTATGCCTTCCAGCTCAGATAAGAGCTTAAAGGCGCTAACCGCCTCTTTATCAGTTACGGGATAATATTTTACCCTGCCTGAATCTTTAAGATAGCTGTGTTCAGGACCTACTCCGGGATAATCTAATCCGGCTGACACGCTGTAAGCCTCTTGAACCTGCCCGTCCGCATCCTGCAGCACATAGCTAAGCGACCCATGAAGCACTCCGGGTCTTCCTTTTGACATACTTGCCGCTGTTTTACCGGTCTCAACCCCCAGTCCTGAAGCTTCAAGGCCTATTATATCCACTGATTCATCATTAAGAAAGCTGTAAAACATTCCCATTGAATTGCTTCCTCCACCTATGCAGGCAAGAAGATAGTCAGGAAGACGGTTTTCTTTTTGTAAAACCTGTTCTTTTGTTTCCTTGCCTATTACAGACTGGAAATTTCTTACCATCATCGGGTAAGGGTGCGGGCCTACAGTGGAACCAATTACATAATGCGTATCCTCAACGTTTGCTACCCAGTCACGGATAGCTTCGCTGGTTGCGTCCTTGAGCGTACGGCTCCCTGAATACACAGGAATAACCTTTGCCCCCAGAAGCTGCATTCTCTCAACGTTAATGGCCTGCCTTTTTGTATCCTCTTCCCCCATGTAAACTTCGCATCTCAGGCCGAAAAGCGCGCATGCCGTTGCTGTCGCAACCCCATGCTGGCCGGCTCCGGTTTCCGCTATAATCCTCGGTTTTCCCATTTTTTTTGCAAGAAGTACCTGCCCCAGCGCATTGTTAATTTTATGAGCCCCCGTGTGCGTGAGGTCTTCTCTTTTTAAATAAATTTTCCCTTTACCGTAATATTCAGTAAGTCTTTTAGCAAAATATAAAGGCGTTTTCCTGCCTGTATAGTCTTTCATCTGCTCATAAAGCTCATTTAGGAAGGATTCCTCCTGCCAGGCCCGGTTAAAAGAGTTTTCCAGCTCAAAAAGAGCTGTCATTAAAGTCTCGGGGACGTACTTTCCTCCAAATTTTTCATACCTTCCCTTTATATCAGGAAAATTATAGGGTTTTTGTTTTTCAAAATAATGGCTCATGGGTTTTTCACTTTGAATTTCTTTTAATTATCTATTGTATAACAATATAAAAGCTAATAAACCTGAATCACGAATTAGCTTAAAAGCAATTATAACAAGGTTTTAAATAGAGTTAAAATTTAAATTTTATTGAAATTTATTTTGCAAAATCATAAATAAAAACAGGGGCGAACGAGGCGACGAAGTCGCCGAAGTGAGCCCAAAACAACAAACTAGCCCCCTCCCTTCTAAAGGGAGGGGGTTGGGGGTGGGTTGTAAAATTTTCGATTTTACAAATTAATTCGCGACTTGAGTTAAATAGCAACTTGAGTTTATTTAAAATATAATATGGTTGAAGAAAAAAATAACAATCGGGAAAAACATGTTTGAATCACTATCAGAACGGCTTCAAAACACGATAAGCGATATATCAGGCAAAGGCAAGCTTACAGAAGAGAATATGTCTGAAGCGCTTCGAGAAATCCGACGAGCGCTTCTGGAAGCGGATGTAAGCTTAAAGGTCGTAAAATCCTTTATATCAAAAATAAAAGACAAAGCGGAAGGGGAGGAAGTCTTAAAGAGTATAACTCCCGGCCAGCAGCTGGTAAAAATAGTCCATGATGAACTTGTTGAGCTTCTTGGCGGAGCGAATGTCCCGGTGTCTACCGAGGGTAAACCAAATATCATAATGCTTTTCGGGCTTCAAGGTTCAGGAAAAACGACAACTACGGCAAAACTGGCACTGCAAGTCCGCAAAAACGGCAGAAACCCGATTATGGTAGCAGCGGACGTGAACCGCCCGGCAGCTATAAAACAACTCCAATCCCTGGGAAAACAGGTTAATATCCCCGTTTACGCGGAAGAGGAAAACAAAGACGTAAAACAAATAGTAAATAATGCCATAAATAAGTCAAAAGAAGAAGGTTATAACACTGTAATCGTTGATACAGCAGGGCGTTTACAGATTGATACAGACCTTATGGCGGAATTACTGCTTCTGGACAGAATGTTTGAACCGGCGGAGAAGCTGTTGGTGATTGATGCCATGATGGGCCAGGAAGCGGTAAATGTAGCCATGACGTTTGATGAGCAACTTGGCATATCCGGTATAGTCATAACCAAACTGGACGGCGACGCCAGGGGCGGGGCCGCGCTTAGCGTTGCTCATTCTACGGGGAAACCGGTCAAGTTTACCGGTACCGGAGAAAAACTCGATACCCTGGAACCTTTCCACCCGGAAAGAATGGCCCAGCGAATCCTTGGAATGGGCGATGTTATTAGCCTTGTGGAAAAAGCCCAGCAGGTTATAGACATTGATGAGGCAAAAGAGCTTGAGAAAAAAATCAAAGGAAAAGATTTTTCGCTTGAGGATTTCATGAAAATGCAAAAACAAATGAAATCAATCGGCTCGATGGATCAACTTCTGGGAATGCTTCCTATTCCGGGAATTTCCAAAAATGACCGGGAAAAAATGGCACATATGGGAGAAAACCAGCTGAAAAAGATTGAAGCCTGCATAAACAGCATGACGGTCAAGGAAAGGCAAAACCCTGATATAATC
The DNA here is from genome assembly GCA_028281965.1 of Candidatus Gastranaerophilales bacterium. Lineage (GTDB taxonomy): Bacteria > Cyanobacteriota > Vampirovibrionia > Gastranaerophilales > UBA9971 > JANQEB01. Next base: position 8,665 of record JANQIY010000006.1, on the reverse strand, counting down.
AACGCCCCGAGAAGAAGAAGAATCGCTGCCGGAAGCGGTATCCCGCTGCCGGAGCTGAACAGGTTTTTAAAAGAATTTGAAAATATGAGAAAAATGATGCGAAAAATGACCGGGATGATGAAATCCGGCAAGAACCCGATGAAAGGACTACCTATCCCACCGGGAATGAAAGGCAAATTCCCGGGATTTTAACTTTTTCGATAAAATTTAAGGAATTTCGAATCAGTCATATCAATGGATTTCCTATTTCGTGATTAGAGTTAAATAACTTTAATCGCTAGTTACATATATGCAATATTTGTCAAAACCCGTCCATGAATGAGTCTATGCTCCTGCTGTAGCAGGCAAAGCCGAATCTTTACCTTTGCTCCACCCCCGCAAACAAATATTGTCCGGTCATATCGACTTTTAGCTAATTTGTGACTCAAGTTATTTAAAGGGTTGAACCTGTTTTTTTAGCATGGTAGATTTATATATAAAGTGAAAAAAATCACTATATGCAACAATAACATACAAGCAAATTACCTGATTATTTATTGTACTTGTAACTTTTTTCAAAAACTTATTAATTAATAAGTCAGATTGTTTTATAATATAATTAGGGTCAGGTTAAAGCCTGTAATTTAAAAGCCGATAGTATTAAGGACGCAAAAATTTTTGATTTTATTTGAGAAATATTTCACAATATAATTAGCGGAGGCAAATTTAATGATAGCTGATACAAAAAATAATGAAGACAAGATATTTGAAAAACACCGCAAGTTTTGCAAGGTTAACGAAATTGTAAAAAAGTACAACTATGAAAAACCCAATCTGATAGCGATTCTTCAGGCTGTCCAGGAAGAATACCGCTACCTCCCCGAGGAGATTATGACCTATATCGCAATGATAATGGAAATCTCGCCGGCGAGTGTTTACGGAGTGGCAACGTTTTACAGCCAGTTTAGCCTTGACCCGAAAGGCAAATACGAAGTCAAGGTATGCGACGGTACAGCCTGCCACGTACGTGGAAGCATGCCCGTATACAATGCCATAAAGAAGAAACTGAAACTTACGGACGGCAAGTTTACGACGGATGACTTACAGTTCAGCGTGGAAACCGTTCGCTGCGTTGGGGCCTGTGCGCTTGCGCCGGTTGTTTTAATCAACGAAAAAGTTTACTCAAAGGTAACGCCGGAAGCTGTAACTATGATTATCGATCAGCTATTAGAGAGATCTGGAGAAGGAGAGTAAGTTAATGACTGAAATGGTAAAAGCGGACTTAAAAAATGAAGTAAAAAATGCGCAGGAGTACTTCGAAAATACCGGAATGAGGGTTCTGATATGTTCAGGCACAGGGTGCGTGGCTAACGGCGCTTTTGATATATTTAAAAAATTCCGGGAACTGGGAGCTGATGTCCTGTATAAAAACGAAGATAAAAAGATAACAACAGTAAAAACAGGCTGTCACGGATTTTGTGAACAGGGCGTGTTTGTGGCAATCCCCGACCTTGATGTGATTTACGTAAAAGTTAAAGCCGATGACGTTGAAGAGATAATTGAAAAAACACTCAAAAACGGTGAAATCCTTGACAAATTCCTTTATGAGGAGCCTAAAACCGGGCAAAAATTTAAAAATTCAGCTGAAATAGATTTTTATAAATCCCAGACAAAGCTTGTTCTTAACAACTGCGGGAAAATTGACCCGGAAAGCATTGAAGAATACGTATATTCAAGGGGATATGAGGCTCTTGAAAAAGTTTTGAAAAACTCCACACCCGAGCAGGTCTGCGAAGAAGTGCTAAAAAGCGGACTCAGGGGCAGAGGAGGCGGAGGCTTCCCTACAGGCAGGAAATGGCAGTTCGTAAGAGCTAACGACTCCGATAAGAAATATGTAATCTGTAACGCCGATGAAGGCGACCCCGGAGCATTCATGGACTGCGGAATAATGGAAGGCGATCCCCACAGGCTGCTGGAAGGTATGTTAATCGCCGCTTACGCCGTTGGCTCGGATGAAGGCTATATTTACGTAAGGGCTGAATACCCGCTTGCCGTAAGAAGGCTGAAAATCGCCATCCAACAGGCAGAAAACAGGGGATTCCTCGGAAATAACATCTTTGGAAGCGATTTTTCATTTAAAATAAAGATTAAAGAAGGAGCAGGAGCTTTTGTTTGCGGTGAAGAAACGGCATTAATAGCCTCTATAGAGGGAGAAAGAGGAATGCCGATGCCAAAACCTCCATTCCCTGCACAATCAGGACTTTTTGACAAACCGACGCTGATTAATAACGTGGAAACATTTGCAAACGTCCCGACGGTAATCCTTAACGGGGCTGATGAGTATAAAAAGTACGGAACTGAAACCAGCGCCGGCACAAAGACATTTGCGCTGACAGGCGAAGTTAATAACACAGGACTTATAGAAGTCCCGCTGGGCACAACGCTGAGAGAAATTGTCTACAACATAGGCGGAGGCTTAAGGAATAATAAGGAGTTTAAAGCAGTCCAGATAGGCGGCCCTTCAGGGGGATGCCTTACCAGGGATCACCTGGACATGCCTCTTGACTATGAATCCCTGACAAAAGTAGGCGCAATGGTAGGCTCAGGCGGGCTGGTAGCTATGAATGCGGATACCTGCATAGTTGAAGTTGCAAGGTTCTTCCTGCAGTTTACCCAGAGCGAGTCCTGCGGAAAATGTATTCCCTGCCGCGAAGGCACAAAACAGATGCTGAATATCCTGGAAAAAATCGTCCACGGCGATGCAGCATTGAAAGACCTGGACCTTTTAGAAGAGCTGGCTGAAGTTGTAAAACTCGGCTCTCTTTGCGGACTGGGCAAAACAGCGCCTAACCCTGTTTTATCAACTTTAAAATACTTCAGGGATGAATATCTTGCCCATATTGAAGGAAAAAGGTGTCCTGCGGGGGTTTGCGAAGCTCTAAAGATCATCAGCATTGACAGCGCCAGATGCGTAGGCTGCTCAAAATGCACAAGAACCTGTCCTGTTGAAGCGATTAGCGGCGAAATCAGGAAACCTTTTGTAATTGACCAGGAAAAATGTATTAAATGCGGGGCATGTATTCCGGTCTGCCCGGTAGATGCCATAAGTAAAAATTAATTAAGAGGAATTATTAATATGGGTACAAGCACAGTGGATAATAAGAAAACAGAAAACAAACTAATGGTAGACGGACGCGAAGTATCATTTTCCGATGAAAAAAACCTGCTTGAAGTAATAAGAAAAGCAGGCATAGAAGTCCCGACATTTTGCTACAGGCCTGACTTAACTACGTATGGCGCCTGCCGTATGTGCGTTGTCGAAATTGACGGCAGGGGAATACAGACAAGTTGTACCATAAAACCCGAACCGGGAATGAAAGTGCAGGTAAACACTGAAAAGACAAGAAAAATCAGGAAAATGACTGTTGAACTCCTTCTTGCAAGTCATGACAGGGACTGCACAGTCTGCGCAAAAAGCGAGAACTGCGACCTTCAGGACTTATCCAAAAAACTTGGCGTAAGGGATGTCCGCTTTGAAAGCAGGAAAACAAACCTCCCCATTGATGATTCAAACCCTTCAATAATAAGAGACCCCAATAAATGTATTTTATGCGGGGCATGCGTCAGGGCCTGCCGGGAAATCCAGGGGGCAGGATGTCTCAGCTTCGTTAACAGGGGCTCGGAAGCCCAGGTAATGCCTGCTTACGGCAAGGACTTAAGGGAAGTTGACTGCACATACTGCGGCCAATGCACGTCAGTATGTCCGACAGGCGCATTAAGAATCAAATCGGATATTGACAGGGTATGGGAACAGCTGATTGATAAAAAGAAAAAAGTTGTAGTGCAGATTGCCCCTGCTGTAAGAATAGCAACAGGGGAAGCATTCGGGCTTCCCTACGGGGAAAATACACTTGGGCTTATAACGGCAGCATTAAGAAGAATCGGCTTTGACGCAATATTTGATACCTGCTTTACTGCTGACCTGACGATTATGGAAGAGGCAACCGAGTTTATTGAAAGGTTCAAATCAGGCGAAAACCTGCCGTTATTTACCAGTTGCTGCCCGGCATGGGTAAGGTTTCTTGAGCAAAGATATCCTGATTTCCTGAAAAACCTTTCCTCTTGTAAGTCTCCGCAGCAAATGTTTGGTTCTGTGGCCAAAAAAGTCCTTATTGAGGAATTTAACCTGAACAGGTCAAATGAAGAGCAAATTAAGAAAGAAGACATTGTAATAGTGTCAATAATGCCGTGTACCGCCAAGAAGACCGAATGCCGGAGAGAAGAATTCCAGAGTGAAGGCTCAAGAGACGTTGATTTTGTTCTTACAACCCAGGAACTTATAAGAATGATTAACGAAGCCGGTATTGACTTCAGGCATATTGAGCCGGAACACCTTGATTCGCCGTTTGGGATTTTCTCGGGCGCAGGCGTAATTTTCGGTTCGTCAGGCGGCGTGGCGGAAGCTGCTTTAAGAACGGCTTATGAAAAAATAACAGGCAAGAAAATCGAGAAAGTTGCCATAACAGAAGCAAGAGGGCTTCATACAGTTAAGGAACTTACTATAAACATTGAAGGGCACGACGTTAAAGTAGCCATAGTAAACACTCTCAGCGAAGCGGCAGCGCTTCTTGAAAGAATCAAAAAAGGCGAAGCCGATTACCATATGGTAGAGGTAATGGCGTGCCCGGGCGGATGTTTAGGCGGTGCAGGCCAGCCCCCGAGCTATAAAGACAGGGAAATCAAGGAAAGAAGGATGAAAGGGCTTTATGACGCTGATGTCCATAACCCCATCCATAAATCCCACGATAACCCTGAAATTATCAGGCTTTATGAAAAATGGCTTGAAAAACCAAACAGCCGCACAGCCCATGAACTCCTTCACACTCATTACAAAAACAGGAAGAGAATTCTGGGGGAAATTATCAGCCTTGCCTCTGCCGAAGAAGGCGAAGTTGTTACTGATGTCCAGGTCTGCGTTGGGACAAGCTGCTATGCAAAAGGTTCTTATAATACAATTGATGCCCTGACAAAACTTATAAAAGATAACGGCCTTGAAAACAGGGTTAATATCAAGGCGACATTTTGCATGGAGCAATGTTCAAAAGGCCCTTCACTGGTAATTGACGGGGAAGCGTTTACTGAAGCTACATCTAAGAAAATGGAGCAAATCTTCAGGGATAAAATCCTGTCAAAATACGCAGCTAAATCGTAGAATAGTCATAGGATAAGGGGAAAATTTAAATTTTCCCCCGCTTTATTGATTTTCGCCATATAATCTTTCAACAGAATTATAGAGGGCCGCACTTATAGCCATTGTAGTTTTTGTGTCACTGGCCATATCAGTAAATATGGCTCCTAAATCTTGACTTTCTTTTGTGGGGTCTAATTTAGCACCTCTACTTGCTAAAGTTAAGAAAATTCCACCCTTGTTAAAGCCTGCTATTGCCCTGGCTTGATCAATACTTCCTCTAAAAAGTTTTGGCTCCTGTGTATATCCATTTCCAAAGCCAACTCTTCTGTTTACTGAATTTAAACCAACTTGCATTTTTACTTTCCTTTTAATTAAGTTAACTAATATAAATAAAATCTCTAAAAAACATTTTTGCTAAATTTTTCCAAAAAGTTAAGAACTATTAAGAACAAATATAAGTTATAATTACCAGAGAAGCTTTAAGTAAAGGCAAATATGCGAAAAAAAATATCAGTACCTACATTAAGAAGGCTGCCCAGGTATTACAGGATAGTATGTGAGCATCTTGAGCGTGGCGGGGAATATATCCGCAGCTCGGAAATAGCCTTTAAGCTTGATGTTGATGAAACCCAGGTGAGAAAGGATATTTCCGCCATAAATTACTCCGGCAAGCCTAAAATCGGGTTTAATGCCCGTGAATTTAAAGCTCACCTGGAAAAATTCCTGAACCTTACAAAAGCAAAAAAAGCCCTGTTAATCGGCGTGGGAAACCTGGGGCTTGCTCTTGCAAAATACAACGGTTTTAAGAAATACGGTCTTGATATTGTTGCCCTATTCGATATTGACCCTCAGAAAATCGGGTTAAAAGTAGGGGATAAAGAAGTTTATCATGTTTCCCGGCTCCGGGAGAAGGCGTCTGAAATGGGGATTAAAGTAGCGATACTGGCGATTCCCGAGGAGCAGGCGCAAAAAATGGCTGATATGGCAGTTGCAGGTGGAGTTAAAGCGATATGGAACTTTGCCCCGACGTTTATCGAGGTTCCCGACGGCATAATCGTTTCCAACCAGGATCTTGCGGCGGACTTCGTGGTGCTTTCCATGAAGCTTAACGGGCAACAGGTCTGAGCGAGTTAATTGCCTCTCTTACATCAGGTGCTTTATATACGTAAGAGCCGGCAACAAGGACATTTACCCCTGCGTCTATTGCCTGTTTTGCGGTCTCGGAGTTAATCCCGCCGTCTGTTTCTATATGAAGTTTAAGCCCATGTTTCTCAGCGAAATTGCGTACTTCCCGGGCTTTTTCAAGGCAGTCCGCCATAAATTCCTGTCCGCCAAATCCCGGTTCTACCGTCATTATCTGTACCAGGTCGACCTTATTAATCAGGTTTTCTATGTCTTTTACGGGAGTATTCGGCTTAATTGATATCCCTGCAAGTATATCCCTGTTTTTTATTGCGTTAATTGTCTTTTCTGCGTTATTTTCACAGGCTTCAATATGGACAGTTATTATGTCAGAGCCGGCATCAGCAAAGTCATTAACATATTTTAGCGGTTCGACTATCATTAAATGCACATCAAGCGGCATTTTAGTTATTTTCCTGATGGATGCGACGACCGGAATCCCGATAGTTATATTAGGAACAAATCTTCCGTCCATAACGTCGATGTGCAGCCAGTCAGCTCCGGCTTGTTCAACTTTTTGGATTTCGTTTTTTAAGTCCGCAAAGTCTGCAGACAGGATTGACGGCGCTATTAATACTTCTTTCAAAGCTAATTCCCCAATCTTTTACAAAAATTCTTCAATTAATAACAATTATCATATAAAATAAACGGATTTTTAAAAAATTTTTTGAATTAACATCTTTTGCGTTGTATCTTTATAATTAATTCAATACAAAAAAGGACTGGGAAAATGAGCATCACAATCGCCGGAAAAACTTTCAATTCACGCTTGATGGTAGGCACAGGCAAGTTTAAGGACTATGAAACAATGCAGCAGGCACATATTGCAAGCGGTGCTGATATTGTAACCGTTGCCATCAGAAGGGTTGACACAAATGCTCCAGGACATGTAGGTCTTATGGACTATATTGACACTGACAGGTTCTGGATATTGCCTAATACCGCGGGATGTCAGACAGTTGAAGAAGCCTTGAGGGTTGCGAGACTTGCTAAAGCAATGGGAATTAACAACTGGGTTAAGCTGGAAGTCATCCCTGACCCTAAATATCTTCTGCCTGACCCCGTTGCAACCCTTGAAGCGGCCAGAAGGCTTATTGAAGAGGATTTCGTGGTTTTACCATACATAAACGCTGATCCCCTGCTCGCAAAAAGCCTCGAGGAAGCAGGCTGTGCAACTGTAATGCCTCTGGCTTCGCCTATCGGCTCCGGAAAAGGAATTCAAAACAGGGATAATATTAAAATTATAATAGAGCAGGCAAATGTCCCTGTGGTAGTTGATGCGGGTCTTGGCGTGCCTTCCGAGGCTTCTGACGCTATGGAAATCGGCGCTGACTGCGTCCTGGTAAATACCGCTATTGCATGCGCTGAAAATCCGGTGCAAATGGCTGAAGCGTTTAACCTCGGGGTTGAAGCCGGAAGAAAAGCGTTTGAGGCCGGCAGGATTCCGATGAAAGCATATGCAAGCGCATCTTCGCCGCTTACCGGTATTGTCGGCAAGTAAAACGAGCTAAAATTATAATTGATACAAAGAGAAAGAGATGCTCTATAGCATCTCTTTTGATTAATAACTTAACTTCCTGTTCCTGACCTTCCCTTTGTATTTTAGTGAGTGTAATGTGTGATTTCGGTGTGATTTAAAACTTAAATTTCAGAAATTTTTAGTCCTCCATAATATATATGGTTATATTCAGCTGGAAATTGCAAAAGCAGCTGAATATAACCATGTTTTAATATTGCTTTTTCCTGTAATAATTCATTTTTTCCCTTTTTTCTTATCCCTTATTAATATAAAAACAAGTAAATCAAAAAAATTGCTAAAAAAAGAATTTGTTATAAGTGGTCTTAAAAAATAAACGTTAATTGCAAATCGTTATATCAAAATTAAATTTTGGGGTTGAGGGAGAAACCCCTCCCTTAGCCTATTTCTTCCTCCTTAAGGAGGGGGATTAAGGGCTTGCTTCCCTACATTTTTATAAATTGTTATATAAAATAACTTGAGTTGCTAATTAGCCAAAAGCTAGGATATGACTATGCAACATTTGCCAAAAAATTATAGAGAATCGAAAAGAGGCTTCGCCTCTTTTCCACCTTTAGGGTGGCTGTGCGCGACAGCGGGAGCTAACGCAGTAGCTCATTCATGGGTGGGTTTTGACAAATGTTGCATACATGCAATTAGCAACTCGAGTAAAATAGGAAGTTTTATATTTTTTAAAACCCCTAAAGTTATTTTATAATAGTCATAATGGGGTTAGGTGTAGGGGCGCGAAGCAGGCGGAGCTGTCCGCATTTTAGCAGCGAAGCCCCTACCCAAAA
>JANQIY010000005.1 GCA_028281965.1 Candidatus Gastranaerophilales bacterium | reverse complement strand
GAAGTGAGCCCAAAACAAGAAACTAGCCCCCTCCCTTTAGAAGGGAGGGGGTTGGGGGTGGGTTGTAAAATTTTCGCTTTTACAAATTATTTAGAGATTGGAGTTAATTAACCTGAATCACGAATTAAATTTTTTCAACCTCCCTTAATCTGCTTCATGCTGAAAAAATATTTGAGTATTTTTTCAGATATCGTTACTTTTTTATGTTAACAATTTGTATTTTTATTAAAAATTCTATATTTTATGAATATGTTCAAAAATAAACCGGATAAATTTTAACAAAAATTAAATATATTTACGCGCCAAAACCGGATATAATTAATATTCAGGCTTAAAAACAAGAGCTAAAGGGCATGCAAAAGAGATTAAACGAATGGAATATTGTTATTGTTGATGATGAGCAGATGGTAATATCCAGCCTCAAGTCATTGCTTAAATTAGAAGGATATACTAACGTAAATGCCTTTAATTCTCCTATTGAAGCATTTGAGTATATTAAAACTTCCGATGTGGATCTTATCATTTCGGATTTTTTCATGCCGGAACTTAATGGGATTGAGCTTCTTGGAAAAGCAAGGGAATCTAATCCCGGAACTACGCTTATTCTTCTGACCGGCTACGCTGACAAGGAAAGCGCAATCCGGGCGATAAATGAAATCGGGCTGTACAGGTACATAGAAAAACCCTGGGATAATGACGACTTAATGCTCTGCGTGAGAAACGGGCTTGAGAGGAGCCACCTTATCGAAAACCTTGAACAGAAAATAAAAGAGCTTGAAGACGCAAAATACAAACTTAAAAGTTATAACAAAGAACTTGAAATTGCCGTTAAAAAACGTACGGAAGACCTGAAAGAGGCAAACCGCAAGCTAAGCGCAGTAATAAACCACAGCGCGGACGGAATTATAACCATATCAAAAGAAGGAAAAATCATCCAGGCAAACCCGGCTTTTAGAAAACTTTGCGGGTTAGAGGCCCTTTCCGGGAGGAATATTTCTGATATTTGCGAAAACAACCTTAATGAGCCTATACATAGTAGAATTAACAGTGAAAAAGACGTATTGATAAGCGGTTATAAACTTAATAACCAGGTTTCCAAAAAGGCAATCCCGGTAGAAATCAGTTTTGCGCCGATTATAGGGGCTGAAATACAGGAATTAACCTCTTTTGTAGGGGTAATAAGAGATGTAACCCTGCACCAGGAAATGGACAGGTTAAGAGATGACTTCATTGCCACCCTTACCCACGATTTAAGGACGCCTTTACTTGCAGCTATCCAGACTTTACAGTTCTTTCTTGACGGTACGGTAGGCGGGCTTACTGATAAGCAATTCCTGCTTCTTGAAACAATGAAAAACAGTAATGAAGACCTGCTTGGACTGGTTAACGCCCTTCTGGAAGTTTACAAATACGAATCCGGACAACTTATCCTGTACAAGGAAAGCTTTGTATTATCCAAGATGATTCAGGGCTGTATTGAGGAAATACGCCCTCTTGCCGAGAGAAATGGCTTAAACATTAAGCTCATCTCGAATAATAACGAAAAAATCCACGCTGACAAGCATGAAATAAAAAGAGTTATAATAAACTTCCTTGGAAATGCCATAAAACACACGAACAGAGAAGGCGACGTTACAGTGTATAGCGATTTTAAAGAAAAAAGCGCTGTTGTATGCGTCGAGGATAAAGGAGTGGGAATACCACCGGAGGATATTTCAAAACTTTTCAACAGGTTTTCCCAGGGTACAGGCAAGAAACGCTCAACCAGCACCGGTCTTGGCTTATATCTCAGCCGGCAGATAGTGGAAGCCCATGGCGGCAAAATCTGGGTAGAAAGCGAAATTAGCAAAGGCAGCAAGTTTATGTTTACTTTGCCTCAGGAAGTTGAGCAGGAAAAACTATCATTAAACAATGTAAATAAAGAAAGAGGGGAATAAAATGCCGATAAAGGTTTTATTAGTTGAAGATCACACAATGACCAGAATGGGATTACAGCTGGCGCTTGAAAAAATCGAAGACATTGAACTTGTTGGCGAAGCCGAAGACGGGGAAAATGCTGTTGGGCTGGCTAAGCAACTTACTCCGGACGTTATCCTGATGGACATAGGACTTCCCGGAATCGATGGAATTGAAGCTACACAAAGAATTAAAGACGCCAGGCTTGACGCTAAAATCCTGATATTCACATCAAGAGATAATGAGGATGATGTTTTCGCGGCATTTGGAGCTGGAGCGGACGCCTATATTATGAAAGGCGCAAATCCTGACCAGCTTACAAGCGCTATCAGGGCAGTTAATGAGGGTACGGCCTGGATAGACCCGGCAATTGCAAAAATCGTCCTTAAAAATATAACCCAACCCAAAAAATCCCAGGCAATAACCCCTGAAGACCGCCAGACAGCTTCCAGGAAAGCGGCCATGGAGGCGGGGTTGACTCAAAGGGAAATTGAAGTCTTAAAGCTTATTGTAGAAGGGATGTCTAACGCAACCATTGCCGAAACTCTCTTTATAACAAGGGCCACAGCCAAAGCGCACGTCCACAGCATACTGCAAAAGCTTTGTGTAGACGACAGGACCCAGGCTGCGGTAACCGCCATGCGGGAAGGACTGGTGTAAGAAAATATTCGGCAAAGCGTAATACGCACTACAAGCAGTCTCAAAAATAATGAAGGTAATAATCACTGTCATTGCGAGGAGGGCTTGAAAAGCCCGACGTGGCAATCTGTCCAGCTAATTTTACCGCTTATTAGTTTTAAATATGTAGGCTAAAAGCCCACTCAGATAGATTCTCACGTCAGGCGAAAAAATTATTTTGTACCTTCTCAAAGTCTTTATTTTCGCCTTTTTCAGAATGACAGTGTTTTTTACCCGGCACTTTTGAGACTGCTTGTATTAATTTTTTCCGCTGGTCTTATAAAGGAAGGCTTTTATTAACAACCCCAAGATATATGAACTTGTTTAAAAACAGCGGATTAAAAGACTTTAACTCCTCATTGAGAAGAATTTTCATTGCTTCTATGGACTTAACGGAGTTTTTATATATCTTATCAGACACCAGCGCATCGTAAACGTCAACTATGGCAATAATTTGAGAAAATTCTGATATCTCATTTTGTCTTAGTCCTTGCGGATAACCCTGTCCCTCCCACCTTTCATGATGCTCAAGCGCGGGTCTTGCTATTTCCGGCGGTAATTTAAGTTTTTCTACCAGGTAACTATATCCCAACTCCGCATGTTTTTGCATAACCATCATTTCTTCCCCGGTCAAACTGCCCTGTTTGTATAAAATTCTCCTTGGTATTTGCGTTTTTCCCACATCGTGTAAAAATGCTGAAAAAACCAGGTCTTTAACTTTATTTTCGTTAAAACCAATCTCTCTTCCAAGTACGGCGCTAAGCATCGCCACATTCAAACTATGCGTAAACGTGTAATGATTATTAATTCTTAACTCATTAAAATTATTCACGTTTTGCAGTTTTGTATAAACTTCACTCAGTATAGACTCAGTGGTATTAACGCATTTCTCCAGGTTAACGGGAAAAGAATTTGCCGCATTATATAAAATACTTTGTATTTCGTATAAAAGAGACCGTTTTCTATCTTCGTCAATAACAGATTTGAACTCTATTTCTTCATTTTTTGGTTCCAGCTGTTTTATAAAAAAAACAGCTTTTGCAATAGCTTCTTTTTCGGCATCAAGTCTTTCTTTTTTTTGCTGCCGGGTCTTATAACCTGTTTTTTCATTTGGCCGTAGACTCTCGGGGATTGAGGCAATATCGGGAAGAGATGTATTTTTAAGCTGGTTTATGGTGTTTCTTCCGTCAGGTTTGCCTGTTTTTTGGGTTAATTCAACTGAAACATCGGTTTTTAAGTTTGACCTGTTTAAATTTTTTTGAGTTTTATCTTTATCACAAGGCAGCCGTTTTTTACTTTTTTTCCCTGTAAGCGGCTCTTCGTCACGCTTAAAAACTTTGGTGTGATTAAGCATCATTAATAATTCAGGAGTAAATTCCGTTTCTTTTTTATATACCAGATCGCCTTTTTCATCGTAAAGATCGCAATCCAGTTTTTTTAAACCAACAAGCTCAAGAGTTAATACCTGTCTCATTTTCTATTTCCCGTCAAATAATAAGCTACTGTGTTAGCTCCCGCATAACGCATGGCCGCGGCCTCTTTTTTTATAAATTTTAAGGAATTTCGAATCAGTCTTATCAATGGATCTCCTATTTCGTGATTGGAGTTATTTAACCCGAGTCGCTAACTGCATAGTTATATCCTTGCTTTTGACTAATTGGCGACAGGAGTTATTTAAGGTTTAAAATATGACTGTTTTGCGGGATTTCCCTGTGAGCAAGCAAGCCGTAGACAATGCTGTCAACGATCGCAAGGTAAGCCGCTTCGATGATGTTCCTGCTGACACCTACGGTATCCCATCTTTCGAACCCATCCGTCGTTTCAACGTGAACCCTGGTTTTCGCGCTGGTTCCGTCAGTCCCGTCAAGGATCCTGACTTTAAAATCACTTAGTTTAAATTTTTCTATTGCGGGATAAAAAGGCTTAAGCGCCAACCTGAGTGCTCTATCCAGCGCATGTCCCGGCCCGTCTCCTTCTGAGACAGTGTGGAGAATCTGCTCTCCGACCTTAACCTTTACGGATGCTTCCGTATTAAGGGAACCATTACCTCTTGTGTCAGTTATAACTGTAAAACCTTTCAGTTCAAAATAAACAGGCTTTTTATCCAGGATATCCCTTAACATAAGCTCAAAAGAGGCATCTGCATTTTCAAAAGTGAATCCCTGCCATTCAAGTTCTTTTATTCTTTCCAGGACTTTTTTAATGTCATTATCGCTGAATTTTGAGCCCACGGGCATTCTGGAGATTTTTTCCTTTATGGAAGCCCCTCCTGACTGGTCACTAATCAGGATTTTCCTTGTATTTCCGACCAGTTCGGGGTTTATATGCTCGTAGGTGCTGGACTGTTTCATGACGCCGCTGGCATGAACTCCGCCTTTATGGGTAAAGGCGCTGCTTCCCACATAAGGAGAGTAGCTGTTCGACTTCCTGTTAGCGATTTCACTTATCTGCCTTGCCGTCAAAACTAACCCTGAAAGGCTGTCTCCTATTGTTTCAAAACCCATTTTCAGCTGGAGAGTGGGAATTACAGAGCAAAGATTGGCGTTTCCGCAGCGCTCGCCGTAGCCGTTTATTGTCCCTTGAATATGCTTTGCTCCTGCCTGGACTGCGATTATGGAATTTGCTACTGCCATATCACCGTCATTGTGGGCATGTATGCCTATTACAGCTTTCGGAAGCCTTTCTATCACGGTTTCCGTGATCTCTTTTATCTCGGCAGGCAGGCATCCTCCGTTGGTATCGCAGAGGATTACCCTTTCCGCTCCTGCTTTGTGCGCAGCTTCAACAGCGCTCAGGGCATATTCCGGATTGTTTTTATAACCGTCGTAAAAATGCTCGGCATCAAAAAACACTCTTTTCCCGCAGCTTTTAAGGTAGGCTATGCTGTCTGAAATCATGTTGAGGTTCTCTTCCGGCGTGGTGCATAATGCGTGTTCCACGTGGAAATCCCAGGTCTTGCCGAATATCGTTATGATTTCGGTATCAGCCTTAAGCAGCTGCTCAAGTATTTTATCCTCTTCAGGCTTGCCGTTTGCTTTTCTCGTGCATCCAAAGGCTGCTACTTTGGAGTTTTTCAGCTCAAGACTTTTTGCCTGCTGGAAAACCTCGATATCCTTAGGATTAGCCCCGGGCCAGCCCGCTTCTATGTAATCCGCTCCCAGTTCATCAAGCAGTTTGATTATTTTCAGCTTATCATTTACGGAAAAGCTTATCCCTTCTGCTTGAGCTCCATCTCTTAGGGTGGTGTCGTATATTTCTATTTTATTCATTTAATTACCTTCCTCTAGCGACTGGTGTATTTCTATTACAAATTTAATTAATACAATAGTTATTCCAACAGTTAAGACTATAAAAACTATCTCTGAAAAACTCATTTTATCATTCTTCCAGCTACACATCTTCTCCTTTTATATGTTGATGTATGTTTATCGCAAATTTTACAAGCATATATCCAAGTAAAAAAACAGAACCGGCCAGTAAAACAGATAAAATAACTGATGTAATATGCAAAAAGTCCATTTTTATTCCTCCTTAAGGTTATTGATAAGACTTAGTATTCTTTTGTTGCACCAAATAATCTCACTTATGAAAAAACCGGAAACTAAAGTTCCGGTAGTTATAAGTATTATCTTAAAAACAAAAACCCAGGTAAAATTTAACACTGTTACCTTTAATAAGGAAATGGACAATCCTCCGATAATACCTATAACACTGATCCAGAGATTACGCCGAATGTCTTTTAAATTTTCTATTTCTTCCTTTGTTTTCATAAGATTATTTTACTATTTCCCGGGTAATCCGGTCTGATATTTATTAAAAATTAATATTTTTAAATAGCTGAAAGTTTTGTGTAGTTTTTAATACTAAACTGGGCTTCCCTGGAAATAGCTACTTTGCCTGAGCGGACAAGTTCCCTGATCCCTATTGGCCTTAACAGCTCTATCAATGAGCGGATTTTAGAATCTTCACCCATTGCCTCTATGGTATATGTTTTGGCGGTAACATCAACTATCTCAGCGTTGAATATTTCCGCTATCCGGATAAGTTCAGAGCGGTCTTCGTCTTTTGCGGCAACTTTTACAAGGATAATTTCTCTTTCAATACTGTTTTCACCGGTAATATCCATAACTTTAAGCGTGTTTATCAACCTGTTTAACTGTTTACAGATTTGCTCGATAACAGCGTCATCGCCATATGTGACGATAGTTACCCTGGAATAGTCCTGGTCCTGGGTTGGAGCAACCGTCAGGCTTTCAATATTAAAGCCCCTTCCGCTAAAAAGTCCGGCTATCCTGCTTAAAACCCCGGCTTCATTTTGCACGAGAACTGAAAGTGTATGTTTCATTTCTTTTTCCTTTTAAAATTTAAAGTGCCTGTAATATTTTATCTTTAATGGTTCAATTTTTCATTTTGTAATTATATGTTTAAATTTACCGCAGAAATTAATTTTTTACAATTACAAAGAATTAAGGAAGAAACAAAAAATTCTTATGTAAAATTTTCAAAAATATTCCTTATTAAATTTTTTCGGTCGAGCGACCGACCGAAGGGCTTATTCCCCTACATTTTTAATTTAAATAGCTTATAATTAATTTCAAAACACCATAAATTGTCATGCTGAAATAATTTCAGTATATTTTCAACGCTGGA
>JANQIY010000118.1 GCA_028281965.1 Candidatus Gastranaerophilales bacterium | reverse complement strand
GGTTGACTGGGCTCAAAAACAAAAGGAAAAATTTGCTTTATGTTCTTGACTTTAATCACACAATCTTCGCAAACAAATGTTGCATAGTCATATCCTGGCTTTTGGCTAACTGGCAACTCAAGTTATCTAGGAGTTTTTTTCGCTGTCCTTAAAACAGGTCTTAAGATAGAAACTAAAAATCGCAATTTTTTTCCGGAAATCCTGGCGGTTCAACCTGAATAGTCAGGTGTTGTATATTAAATTCTTTTCTCAGCAGATTATCAGCTTTGCGTAAAACTTCCTGGCTGTTGGGATGATCGCTTACTAAATGAACACTCAGGGACACTCTTTGCGGGGAAATGCTCCATACGTGAAGCTCATGTAGTTTTTGAACCTCCGTTAATCCCAAAATAGCAGACTCGATTTCATCAATGTCCAGGTGCTTGGGAGTGCCTTCCAGTAGTATATTGCAGGATTCTGTAATTAACCTTAAAGCCGCATAGGAAATTAAAACGGCTATTATAAAACTGACTATCAAATCAGCATAGTAAAATTTATAAAAATAAATAACAAATCCCGCAATAATTGTTCCCACAGAACCCAATAGGTCCCCGGCAATATTTAGAAATGCGCCTTTTGCGTTTAAGTTGTTTTTAATAGAAGAATGAAGAAGGCATAAACCGATTAAATTTATGATAAGTCCCCCTGTGGCAATTATTATCATAAGAGGCGCTTCGACTTCCGGTGGTGATATTGCCCGCTTTATTCCCTCAAAAATTATAAAAAACGCAACTCCTAACAGCAACAGCCCGTTAATTAACGCCACTATTATTTCCATCCGGTAATAACCAAAAGTTTTCTTAGAAGAGGCCGGTCTTGATACGATAAAAGTTGTGGCAAAAGACATTGTCAGGGCGGTAAAATCCACGAACATATGTCCGGCGTCCGCAAACAACGCAAGACTGTTTGTCAGTATCCCCCCTATAATTTCCGCAAACATGTATAAAACAGTTAGAAGGATAATAAACAGCAGTTTATTTCTTATATTTTTATTTTCTTTATAATTGTCTATCAATTCTCACCGGCAACCAGTTCTTTTTCATAGATGTAAACTTCTAAAGAGCCTTCTTTTATTGATTTTACTAAATTTAAATTCTTTTCACAAATTTTTTTTAAGTCCCGGCTGAATTTTGAAGAAAACATTTCAGCTATTTTTATCCTGTTTCCAAGATATTTACTTTCCGGAATTTCATCTGAAAAAAATTCTTTATAATAGCTTGATGTAGGTTGATAACTAATTAAAAAAATCCTTCCTCCAGCCGGTATTTTGCTTAAAAATTTTTCCCCGGCATAAATCTTAAATTTTTCGCTTGGCTCGGGCTCCTTAAAATACGGAAGTAATTTATATTTTAAATTTTCTTTGTTTAAACCTGAAACAAATTCTCTATCCCCAATAAACTTCAAATCTTCATAGTCTTTCCTGAATAAGAAAAATGTAGATTGCAGTCTTGGGATTTTGGCATCTATTTTGTAATAGGTACTATAATATTCTTTTAAAAAATTTGTGCCTATAGAAGCACTTAGAACCATATCATTTTTATTTATGTTGTTTGCCGTTAAAATTTTCGCAACCTTGTTAAAAAAACGACTCTTGACTAAATGCAGAGGGGAAGATGGTATAAAAAACAGGTAAAGAGAACTAATTGCAATGATACTTATTGTTAAAGGTATGTAAATAAACTTTTTTTTAAAAGAAAATAGTCCTTGTGCCAGCACAATTAATAAAAGTGGCAGTATGAAAACTGCATACCTTGAAATAAGCGGAATCTTCTGATTAAACGCCAATATAAATTCAAACACTAAAAATAGAAAAATAAGCGCTATAATTGTCAGGCTCTCTTTTTTTCTTTCGATAAGAGTTTTTATAAAACTTATTCCAAAGATTACCAGCGGAATATTTACAAATAACATGTAAAATATAGGGAAAAAGTTATCTTTCAGGTAATTTTTAAAGTCTGGCAAAAATTTGTGCAATACCGGAATAAGAAGGTTTTGTACCTGAATTGTTAATGAATGTATTGTACCTTTGCTAAAAAACATTAGTTCATGGTTTTTTACCTGCTTTAAAAGGAGAAACAAATGGGGTAAATATAAAACACCGCAAAAAAACTGGTAAAAAATAAATCTCTTTAGTTCGGTAAAATTATTTTTTATGATAAAAAAGGTAATGATAATTATAAGTTCGCTAAAAATAAATATTGGGGCCAGGTTTGATGTATATAAAAGGGCCAGGCTAATTGCTGAAAAACCAAGAAAGGTTTTATGACCCGGGTTTCTCATTACCTTAAGCAGGAAATAAATTGAAATAGCTGATAATAAAGCAACAAGAGCATATAACCTTATGGTTTGAGAGTAAAAAATATGAAAAGAGTTAAAAGATAAAAGAGCGGCTGCAGTTAAGCCTGTACCGGCAGAAAAAAACTTTTTCCCCGCAAGATAAACCGCAGGGATGCAAAGAACCCCAAACAACACGGATAAGGCTCTCAAAGGGATTTCTGAAGTGCCGAATACTTTCATCCAGAAATGCAAAATAAAATAATAAAAAGGTGGGTGTGTATCATATTTTCCGAGAAACTCGGTTATACCAAAGGGAAAATCCTGAAAAGCCGCGCTGAAACTTGCAATTTCATCATAAGAGAGCGATCCTTTATAGAGATTATTGATTCTAAAGTAAATTCCAATCCCAATAATCAATATTAACAACAAAATCTCGAAAATAAATTTTTTATTTATCCGGCAGTTTAAAGCTATTTTATTTTTCATAAATGTAAATTTTTAAAGAGCTATTTTCAATAGAGTTTACTAAATTTAGGTTTTTATCACAAATTTCTATAAAATTGTATACAAACCTTGAGGTAAAAAGCACATTAAGATGACTCCTGTTTAGAGTTAATCTGCTGTTATGTTCTTTTTCCCGTAAAATAGGCTTTTTTACATAGTTATTTAATCTTTTTCTTGAATAAACCAGGTCTTTTGGAAAGTATACTGCTATGCGGCTCCCTGAAGGGATTTTATCTAAAAATTTTTCTTTTACAAAATCGTTAAATTCTTCTGCCGGAAAAGGTCTTTTTAAGAAAGATAACAGCTTTTCATTGGAATTTTTTTCGTTTAACGAGCTTACAAACTCCTTACTTCCCAGAAACTTTAAATTTTCATAATTTTTTAAGGAAAGTTGTTTTTGCAGGCTAAAATCAAAACCCCGGGAGTTGATCCCGTAAAAACTTGAGTAAAAATCCTTAAAAAAACATCCTCCTTCAGGGAGCGGCAAAATAAAATCCTTTTCGGTAAAATCAAGTTTTTTTAAAACGATTGCCGTTTTTTTCACAAAATATCCCCTTGGTATGTACATCGGGGCAAAGGGGGTAAAAATTAAATAATATAAGTAAATACCAAGCGAACCTGCCAGAAAAAAGCCGGTTAAAACCTTTTTTTGAAAAACGGATATTCCATATGCCCAGACTAAAAGGACTATTGGGGAAATAAAAATTGCATACTTATATATGACAGGCATTTTCCCGTTTAAAGCCAGTATAATTTCCATTAAAAAGAACAATATTGAAAATAATGCCAGTATAACTGCTGTTTTATTTTCTTTTAAGGCTTTAAAAGCAGCGATGACAAAGATTATCAAAGGCAGGACTATAAAAAAAGCTATTTCCGGCAGAAGTTTTTGTAATTTTAAACAGGCTTCAAAAAAAACCGGTGAAACATTATAAAAAGGAATAATTAAGTTTAAAAACTGAAAACCTATTAAAAGTAAAACATTTTCATTAATAAACCCTGTCAGAAACCCCCCGGAAAAATTTTTAACCTGGCTAAAAAGCAGGAATAAATGAGGTATATAAAATATAAAGCACAAAAATAAATAACCAAAGAGCCTTTTAACTTCTGAAAAATTTTTTCTGTA
Organism: Candidatus Gastranaerophilales bacterium; assembly: GCA_028281965.1. GTDB lineage: Bacteria > Cyanobacteriota > Vampirovibrionia > Gastranaerophilales > UBA9971 > JANQEB01. Next base: position 3,212 of record JANQIY010000118.1, on the reverse strand, counting down.
CAAAAACACCGTCAGAAGTATTAGCGATTCAATGAAAACAATAAATTGGGCAAAATTTGAGGAATACAGAAAAAACAGGCTTGCCAGTAAAAAAAACGCATAATTTTTATGGTTGGCATTTTTTAAAAGGTTTAAGAAAAAATAAATTGAAATAATCGATAAAAACGACACATAAGTATAAAACCTGATTTCCTGGGAATAATAAATCTGCATGGAATTTACGGAAAGAAGGGCTGCCGCAATTAACCCCGCTTTTGCCGAGAAAAATTTTTTCCCCAGAAAATAAACAGCAGCAATACATAAAACCCCGAATAAAACCGATAAAAACCTGAGAGCAAGCTCATTATTCCCGAACAATTTTATCCAGAAATGCAGGATAAAATAATAAAAAGGCGCGTGAGTGTCAAATTCCGCAAGTTTTTCGATTATTCCAAAAGGAAACGCCTGCACAGCAACGCTGTAGCTTGCGATTTCATCGTACCAGAGATTATTTTTTATTAGCCCCTGAAGCCGAAAATAAACCCCGATCCCGATTATTAAGCATAGCAAAAAGATTTCAAGAGATAATTTTTTATTGCTTTTAAGGAAATTTATCATCTATATCTCCATATAGCCTGTAAAGTCTGCATTATTGTTTTTAAAACCTTCATATTAGAGGCCCCGTATTTGTTTGAATACCTTAAAATCATCGGGACTTCGATAAAAACAGGGTTAAACCTGCTTGTTTTTCTTAATATTTCCGCATTGACCGTGAACCCGTTTTCCTGGATGAATTTTTCTTTATAATGCTCCATCCATAAAAGAATAACCCGGGCTGAATATGCCCTGAAACCACAGGTATAGTCCCTGACGCCATTTATATTCCAGGAAAGGGCGTATAAAAAACCGGCGCTTTTGCTTAAAAATTCTCTTACTTTACTTAGACCATGCACTCTTGATTGCTCAAGATATCTTGAAGCAATTACTATATCTGCTCCCTGCCGAATTTTACCAAGCATATCGCTGATTAGATAAGGATTATGGGTGTTATCCCCGTCTAAAGTAATTATGATATCTTCTTTTTGTATTTTGTCCGCTATGCTTGAAAAACCGGTACGGAAAGCATGAGCAAGGCCTTTGTTATGTTCATGGTTAATAATATTTATGTTTAATTCTTTAAATTCTTGTTTTGCGCTCCGTATCCATTGCAGGGAATCATCCGTGCTGCAATCATTTATCACTATAATTTCGCTAAAAGGCAATGATTTATTATAAAAAACGCTATTAAAACCGCTTAGTAATTCATAGATACTTTTTGTTTCATTAAAAACGGGTATAATTACAAATATTTTTCTATTCATTTTTAAATTAATTAGTGATTCGGGTTTGTTAACTTATAAACTTGATTATATTACAAGCAGGACTTGTCATATCCGGGAAAATTATGGCAGGAACCTTGTTTTCCTTATAATCCCTAATAGGCATCCAGTAATCTTTAAGGAGTATCTGGAAATTTCCGCATAGTTTAAAACTGTGGGACGGCAGAATATCGTTCATGAATTTTGCTGCCTGATGGTATTCTTTGACTCCCACGTAAATTTCAGCTGCTTCATGTTCAGACCTTATTTTTGTCACCGCAAAGTTTATAAAATCCTCGTAATAACGCTGGTATGCCGGAGATACCGTAATATCCACCCAGTAATTTCTTTTATCTTTCGTAAATATATTCAAAACTCCTTCAATGGAATTTTTTTCCGGGTTATCCAGTACATACTTGCTTGAAGTGTATCCTTTGACGCCGTTTATGATTTTGTTTTTCAGGTTGAGCTTAAAATCATCGACAGTCTTGACAAGAGATACCCTCAAATGAGGAAAAATAGCTTCTGTGTCCAGGTTCAGAAGTTTTTGCGAATCCGGCAGTACAGGACGTCTAAAAAGTTCATATTTTATATCGAGATTTAATTCATAAGGATTTTCATATTTCCAGATATTAATTTTTGAATAATGCCTGAAAGAGCATGCCTTTTGAAACAGCGCTATAGCTTCCGGATAGTTTTCATCAATCACAGTGATAAATATTTCCACGCCTGCGCCGCCGTATTTGTTGACTACATAGTCAATGAGCTGTTTTCCAATATCATAGGCGTTTATTCCAAGTACCAGCCTGTTAATTTTCCAGCGGTTTTTAGTATGCCCGTCGGGTTCCAGGCTGATTAACCCCAGCGGTTCGTCGTCTTCCACGGCAACATAGCACTCCTGAAGGAACTTCAAATTAACCGGCAGAATACCGTGGATCACGTTAAAAGGAAAATGTGTTAAACACCTGTCATCAAACACATCCGGTGATATACCGGGTGTAACATATTCAATCATCTTTTTTATTTTTTTTATATCAGAATGTCTGATAGGTACGATTTTTATCATAAATACATTTACATTGTTTAAGTACAATATAAAATGCAAGGTGACTTGAACTTTGCTGTAACAATAAAATAAACAAAAGAATAACAGACCAATACCTTGTCCTAAACGGGTAAAAGAATATTAAAACATTATTCTACATATGAATTTTAAGAAATATTCTTCCTCTTGGTGTGCTATGAAATCTTGCCAACGATGCAACATAGAAGCTTTTATTCTCTGTTGGCCTGCATTCACATTAAACGTTTGCGCCACTTTGATCCTTCATTGCAAAGTAATTGGCCTGAGGGCCATTCTAGGATTGGAGCAGCGACATACCATTGACTGAGCAATAGTTTTCTGGTGTCAACGTCAGCGTCTTGGGTGAACAGACCCGTCTACAAGAAATCTTACAGTGAATGCAAATACTCACCAGTGTGTTGAGAGTTTTGCTTTTGTTTCCTCCCCGCTGTGTTTTCAGTCTGTCGGCGTGTTTGCTGATGTCCCACAGTACGACCTGGCCGTTTATACAGCCGCCCGTCACAATGTTAGGATCCGTCGGACAGAACCTAAACGTGTAAATATCATCCGGCGCCTCCAGTAGCAACTGCAAAGTAAAGAGTAATTTGGTGGAATGATACAACGCAGTATCTTACTGTTCTTGGCAAGCTCACCCAGCTAGGTATAATTAACCAAGGGCTGTGAAGATATAATTGATGTAATACTAGTTCGTTTTGATTCAATTCAGACTGGTCTCCAGAAGTTTCGCTAGGAGATCTGACGATTCATCGTGACAAATATATTTGGGCCGGACATTTCATCGCGAACTAAAA
>JANQIY010000115.1 GCA_028281965.1 Candidatus Gastranaerophilales bacterium | reverse complement strand
AAATGACCGGCAAAGCCGGACCATTTTACGCTCCCGCTTCGCAAACAAATGTTGCATAGTCATATCCTGGCTTTTGGCTAATTAGCAACTCAAGTTAATTATACCAAAAGTTTCTATATGGAATTGTTAAATTGCGAAGTGGGAATGGAGCGAAGCAGGCAATTTTTTTATAGATTTTAAAGAATTTTTATCAGGCTATAGTCCACTTTTCATTGGAGTTAAACATCAGGCGCAAGGCATAGCCTTGCGCCTGAGTAAAACCCTACTTGCTTAAAACAGACGGTTTTTAATACCCGGCATACTCTTCAATTATTAAACGTGTAGGTGAATTATCAATCTTAGCGGGCCTTGTAGAAACAAATATTCTTGCATTAATATCAGTATCTACAGTTGTAGTGATAAATGATACAAGTTGACCGTTAAAACTTCCTGAATCATTGTAACCTACTGACGCAGACATACAAGCCATTCCAAAATACTCAGATGCAGTTTCATTATACATACGAAATCTAAGTTCGCCTGTAGGATTATACGTAGTGTGTACTATTAATTGAATTTTATATGTTTTACCGGCAGGCAAGGTTATAGTTCCATTTTCTTGTCCGATACCAGTAGATGGCGGGTTCAACGAGCCATTTATCAATGTATCAAATTCTATATGCTTATTTACTCCCAGGTTACTGCTTTGGTCCGGGGATAATCCATACTCTCCATACTTAAAAGATGAACTTCCTCCTCCGCCACCGCCGTCAAAGTAAGGAAGACTGCTCCAGGCAGTGGACCCGTCACCGAATTTAATCTTGTTTGTATCGGTTTCAAGCCCCATTTCTCCTAAAGCCAGAACAGGATTACCAGATGCCCAGTTAGCCGCAGTATCATTTTTTAATTGAATTACTGTATTTTTTAATTGAATTATCGAATTACCCATTAAATACTCCTTTTAATTAAATTCTAAGCACTAAAATAAAACCTGGTAGTGATAAAAACCTCATCATTAAAATTTTCATTTATCCGCCGGTATAATTTCCTCACGTAATACTGTGATAACCAGTACAATTAAGCACGGATCATCATCTGTAAAGTTCAGTAACTTACAAAATTAATTTCGGAATTATTGAAAAACTTTTTTAAATTAATGAAATAAAATATAAATCAATAATTATTCAACCACTACCCAAGATTTTACCCTTTTTAGGGATATATTGCATGCAATAAATTTATTATATCATATTAATCAATATTTATCAATGATATTAATAAATATTGAATTTGACATCAAATGATAATATGCAGATAAAGCTCTTTCAATCGGGTTTCAATGATAACGCTGTAAGTAGGGAGTCTCTCCTGGGGATGCTCAGAAATACAAGTATATATAAATGTGCTTGCTGATTTTTGAGCCCCTATTACAAAAAATCCGGTACTAATTCTTTAATTGTAAATTAACTTTCTAAAACTCTTTTCAGTGTTCTTAAATAACTTTTCTGATCCAGATAGAAATTGAATTTATATATCATTGTTTTAATGAAAGAAGCGCCTTCGCTAAGCTGCTGGAAAATCAACGACCGGTTATGAATTGGCATAGCCTCATTCATGCCTGCGACAGCGGGAGCCCGGTCTCATTCATGCCTGCGGCAGCGGGAGCGTAGACTCATTCATGCCTTATTAGGAGCATTTTTTCAGAAGGAGCCGGCTTCCTTCCGAAAAATAAGCTCATTTTAGTATATTATTGCTTTTCATCCTGATGTATTAAATCTTGTTTATTTTCCCGGATCACTATAAATATTAAAAAATGTATCAATTATTTAATATTTGCCTGAATTTTATAAAGTAAATACCAAAACGAACCGACAAAATAAATGTGAGCGTCATATAGGGATAAAAAAAAATAAAAGGGGTACACTTGAATGCAATATAAAACAAGAAGAGAACCAAATACAAATATATCTGAATCAGTGCTGTTTCTTCTTAGAGGGGCAAAAAAAAGAAGATCCATGGCAATTGCAAAGGCAAAAATGATTCAGGGACAGTTAGGAGTGGTTCCGCGACTAGTCGCGGTGAAGTGAGAAAAGATCTGGGGGAATTTTATTAAAAAACCTGCGTTAAAAAAAGCAGGTTTTTTGTTTTATTAAACTTGAGTTGCTAATTAGCCAAAAACCAGGATATGACTATGCAACATTTGTTTGCGAAGATTGTGTGATTAAAGTCAAGAACATAAAGCAAATTTTTCCTTTTGTTTTTGAGCCCAGTCAACCTG
>JANQIY010000035.1 GCA_028281965.1 Candidatus Gastranaerophilales bacterium | reverse complement strand
TTATAGAGAATCGAAAAGAGGCTCCGCCCAGGGCAATTCAGTTCTAAATTGGATAAATTAAACTTAAACTGTCACCCCGCACTTGATGCGGGGTCTAGACAATTAATGCTGATACGCGATAAGTAAAAGTTGGCTAGATGCCGTGTCAAGCACGGCATGACATATCTTTTTTAATTCCAGAATTGAAAGACCCTGAGGCTCCGCCTCTTTTCCACCTATAGGGTGGCTGTGCGCGGCAGCGGGAGCTAACGCAGTAGCTCATTCATGGGTGGGTTTTGGCAAATGTTGCATACATGTAATTAGCAACTCGAGTTTATTAAAAACCTATTCTTAAAAATTAAGTAGTCTCCTGATATCATACTTATAACTCCCGAAATTGAGTTGATAACGCCCAAATTGTCATTGCGAGGGCTCAATGACAATTCAATCTATGGAACCCCGTTCAATGCTTAAAATTTATAGCTATAGCTTAATGTGACGTTGCTCAGATTCCCTTGCGAAGCGGGAGTGAAAAAACGAAAACTAAATCGTTTCCGTTTTTTCACTCACAGGGATCTTTCACAAAATCGCTAAAACATTTTGTGTAATTGAATTTCAGAAAAACAAATTCAAAAACTGAAAAGCTTTTATATTAAGGGTTTTCAAGAAAATCTGCAAAATCCCTGTAACTCATTCCCATGTCGAGCGAATAACAATTACCTGCTTGCATTCTCACTTTTTCGCCCGACCTCCTCGGAATGACATCTCGGGAGCTATCAACATGGTGTCGGGAGACAAGGTAAAATTCCAAGTTTTTCCTTTTTTATGGGCTACTTTTCAACATCCTGCTAGAGGAAAAAGAAGTTGAACTTTTTCTATAGACCGCCCCAGAATTTATCTTTATTTTCAGATGAAGAGGAATCAACCCCATCACCAAATAGATATACTGCTGTGCATCCTGAGTAATCCGAGTCTGAGCAGTCTTTTCCGTCCTTTAACCCGTAAGGACTAATTCCGTCTAACTGTAAATGAAAATTAAAAATATCCCTGCCTACTTTATTAGGCCCTTTTGAACCGTTTGTATCCAGGCTTATTATTGCGCATTCAGCAATTCCGTTAGAAGTATTCGTGCAGTCAGCAGAAGAATGGATAAATCCTATATATTCTCCTGATATCATTATAAATCCAGCTTCGGGAGTGGCAGCGGGATCAGTAGTAGTTTTTCCTCCTCCCCAATAAGCATGTGCAACCCACGGGTTTGACAGTTTTGCATACCAGCATATTCCTGATACTCCACCAGGATCGCAATTCTTTAGAGTCTTTAATTTTTCGGAATACAAATTGGCAAAACATTCAGCATCAGAACAAATTCCCGCAAAGCTTCTTGAGTTATCAAGTAAAATTAAGTCAGTAACTCTTGTAAGGTTAGAATATGTTTTTTTTAAAGCAACTTTTGCAGATTTATCATCTGTAGTTACCAGAAAATTTGAAATTATTATGGCTGCTATAATTCCGATTATTGCCAAAGTCAGTAACAATTCTGTAAGTGTAAATCCCTTTTTCATAAACACCTCTTAAAAACTTATTAAGTTATACCCAAATGAGTTAGTTTTCTTAAAATCAGGCTTTGAATAAGGCTATGCTGCCGCCGACAAAGCCTGATTTTAAGAAAACATCACTCTCTGCTTGCGAAGCGGGTGTGAGCTTGCGAACTCATTCTCACCATGCCGATTTATATAAATCGATTTCATTTTAAGATTACTTATTGAAATCAATATAATTATTATACAATATTAATTACCTGATTAATTTTACCACTCATGGTTGTAACAAATGTTCATTTTGTCGAGAAAGGTAACAGTTCAGCCCTCTTAACATTCAATAATAAAAAAACCTTTCAAGAAAAAAATAATTTTACTTATATAAAGTCATCAACCTAAAATCAATACTTTTCAGCTCTTTGTATTTTAAATTTAAAAACCATTTTATTTTTAATTTCCTTTATTTACAAGGGTTTTAAGCTTTGAACGGGATTCTACAGATTGCCACGGGCTCACAAATTGTCATTGAGCCCTCGCAAGAATAACAGCTTGAGGATTATCAACACAGTGTCGAAAGGCAAGGAAAAGTTAAGAAAATATTAATAAAACTAGACATTTAAAATAAAGTAAAGTATATTTAAATATATGAATATTTTAATATACTGATATTTAGATATATGGATATAGATTATGACTACAAATTTTGAAGAACTGTCAGAAATTTTTAAAGCAGTCTCTCATTCCGTCAGGATTAAGATAATTTTTGGGCTGATAGAAAAAAATGAGTGTAATGTTTCTACAATGGTGGAAAAACTTGGCTTACCGCAGCCTGCCGTATCTCACCACCTGAATATCCTTAGAAATGCCGGAATTGTTGAGGGAGTGCGTGATGGAAACCATATTTGCTACAGGGTTACCAGTGAAACCGTAAAAAGGATGTTTAAACAGTTATGAAAAAAACAGCTTTAACATTGTTAATATTGTTTTTTTTACCGGGTGCAGCAATTGCTGAAGACGCCTTAAAAGCAAAGGTTGAAACCACTGATACAGCCCTACAGTTGAGTTTTAACGAAGCCGTAAAAATGGCAGTGGAGAAAAACCATAAACTGCGGGCGTTTAAAAATAAAGTTAATGCCCAAAAGCATTTTATAAATGTCCAAAGAGGCGATTTCCTGCCGTCCGTAAACTTTGCCCAGGGGTTTATGTGGACAAACAACCCTGCTGAGGTTTTCGGGATTAAGCTAAACCAGGAGAATATAACATCCGCGGACTTTGCAAGAGCTCCCGCCAGCTTTAATGACCCGGGAAGCCAGAGGAATTTCCTTTCCGAAATAACCCTTGAGCAGTCTGTGTTTAATAAAAGCAACTTTCATAAACTAAAAATAGCGAAAAACCAACATGAAGCAGGAAAAAATGATTATCTAAGGACAAGGGAAAAAGTTATACTTGAAGTAGTTAAGGCCTATTTGCAGGTACAAAATTCCCAAAAGTACGTTGAAGTGGCAGAAAAGTCCATTGACGCCGCTGAAGAGCATAACAGGATCGCAAACGTGCGCTATAAAAACGAACTGGGCTTATATTCCGACGTACTGAGGACAAATACTTTCCTGAAAAAAGCAGAGCAAAGACTCGTTAGCGCGCAAAAAAACCATGAAGTCGCAAAAAAAGCGCTTGGCCTGGTAATAGGCGTTAAAAACCGGGTTGAAACGGTTGATAATGTACCTGAGATAAAACCCTTTGAACTGGCGGTTCACAGGGACAGGGCCCTGAACCGGAGCGATATAAGGGCAATGGAAATTAACTATGAAAATGCAAAAAACAAGATAAAAATGCAAAAGGCATTGTATTACCCCACGCTTGAGGCAGGGGGGAATTACCGGGTTTATTCCGAAGATGCCCCCTTCGGGTTTGAAGGTAATAATTTTAGTCTTTACGGGTCTTTTAGATGGAATTTATTTAACGGAATGAAAAGGCCTCATTTGCTGAAAATAGCTGAATATGAAATGGAGCAGGCTAAAGAGATGCTTGAGGAGGCAAAAGACAGGGCTGAGTATGAAGTATTTAACGCTTACCAGGCAGTGGACGAGAAACGCAAGAACCTTGAACTTGCGGAATCAGCGTTAAGCTCGGCAGAAGAGGGGATGAAACTGGTTGAAGTCAGGTATAAAAACTCGCTTTCCCCAATAATTGACATTCTTGATGCCCAGCTAAACCTTGACCAGGCAAGGGCAGACATCATAAGGAGCAGGAATGAATACCTGTTTTCGCTTATTAACCTTAGCTTTGTAAGCGGGGGAATTATCGAAGAGCTTAACGTTTCAGCACAGGAGATAAAAAAATGAAAAAACTAATTTCGCTTTTATTTTTAATATCAATGATCATCCTTACAGGTTGCGGCAGGAAAACTGAAAATCCTGAAAAACCGGCAAATATTGAAGGACAAAATATAATCGTTGTCAAAAAGTCTGTTATAGATGACTATTACGAAACTTCCGGGCTGGTAAAAGCCCAAACAATATCAAATATAGCAAGCAAAATCCTGGCAAGGGTCGACGCGGTTAACGTAGAAGAAGGCGATCCCGTTAAAAAAGGCCAGCTTCTGGTAGTTATGGATAACAATGATATTCTGGCAAAAGTCCGCTCAGCAGAAGCAGCCTACAATGAAGCCGTAAAAAACCGGAAAATCGCGAAAGAGGAAAAAAAACTCGCTGAAACAACTTACGAAAGATACAAAAACATCTATGAAGAAAAAGCTTTGACCGGGCAGGAACTTGATGAAGCAACTGCAAGACGTAATATAGCGGGGCTTACCTGCAAAAAGGCGCTGGAATCAATGAACAGGGCAAAAGCTGTGCTTGATGAGGCAAAAACAGTGCTTGGCTATTCAAAGTTATATGCGCCCATATCAGGCATTGTAACGGACAAGAACATTGATACGGGAGACACGGCAGCCCCGGGTCAAATCCTTTTGACAGTTAAGGATATCAATAACCTTGAAATAGTCAGCGAAGTTGATGAAAGCTATATTGATACGGTTAAAAAAGCCAGTCCTATAAAAATCCTTGCGGAAAGCACGGGCAAAAAAATTGATGCCCTGATATCAGAAGTAGTCAACTCTGTAGATACAGTCTCAAGGTCTTTTAAAATCAAGGTCAAACTTGCAGGCTCAGGGCTAAATGACGGTCAGTACGTTACAGTTGCCATCCCGGTCGGAAAGCGTGAAAATATAATGATCCCGGTGTCAGCTGTGGTGAAAAAAGGCCAGCTTGAGGGTGTTTACTCTGCTGATAAGAGGTTTAAGCTTATAAAAACCGGCAAGACCCATGATGACATGATCGAAGTCCTTTCCGGGCTTGAGAATGGCGAGGAAATACTATGGAAAGAATAGGACTGGCGGGAAAAGTAGCAAAAGCTTTCATAACTTCAAAGTTAACGCCGATTATCATAATCGCCTCGCTGTTGCTGGGAATGTTTGCCCTGTACCTTACCCCCAGGGAAGAAGAGCCGCAAATCATTGTTCCCATGGTCGATGTTATGGTGGAATACCCCGGCGCTTCAGCAAAAGAAGTCCGACAGCGGGTTACAAAGCCCATGGAGGAATTCCTGTGGGAGATAAAAGGGGTTGAATACATTTACTCCATAGTAAAACCCGGTTATAACCTTACCATTGTCCGCTTTTACGTTGGGGAAGACGTAGAAAAAAGCATTGTAAAACTCTATAACAAACTAATGTCCAATTATGACAAAATTCCTCCCGGAGTGTCAAAACCGCTGGTCAAACCAAAGTCTATTGACGATGTACCAATAGCCTCGTTTACGTTATGGAGCAAAAATCCCGCATATTCAGGGTATGAGCTGAGAAGGATTGCCCAGGAGCTTACGGATGAGCTTAAAAGAGATAATGAGGTATCGGAAATATCAATAATCGGCGGGCAAAAAAGACAGGTCAGGGTTGAAATAGACCCTGCCAGACTTGAAAACTACTCTGTAACCTCCTGTGAGATAGTGGACAAAATCCAAAAATCCAACTTTGTACTGCCGTCAGGGACTTTTAAATCGCAAAACAAAGAATACCTGTTTGAGACAGGCAGTTTTATTGAAAATATTGAGGATGTAAACAACATCGTGGTGGGGGTAAAAAACAACAAGCCCGTTTATCTCAAGAATATCGCAAATGTCAGGGATACTGCGGAAGAAGCTGAAAGCTACGTTTTTATGGGGACAAAAGGTGATTCCGAGCAGTATGAGGGGGTTACAATTGCCCTTTCAAAGAAAAAAGGATCAAATGCCACTGATGTAAGCAATAGGGCGATTAAGAAAATTGAAAAACTAAAAGGCAATCTTTTTCCTGACGATGTAGAGGTGTCCATAACCAGAAATTACGGTAAAACAGCCCGGGATAAAGGGAATGAGCTTTTAACAAGCATGATAATGGCGACAATGGTGGTTGTTATAGTTATAATGGCATCGCTGGGCAGGCGTGAAGCTATTGTTGTTGCTGTTGCAATCCCTGTTACGATTGCCTTAACCATGTTTTTTACGTATTTCCTGGGTTATACTATCAACCGGGTGGTAATGTTTGCCCTGATATTTTCCATAGGAATCCTCGTAGATGATGCCATAGTTGTTGTTGAGAACATCCACAGGCACTTCAGGCACCATGGCATAAGCGTGGAAAACGCCGTAAGGGCTGTTGACGAGGTAGGAAACCCTAATATCCTTTCAACATTTACAATTATAGCCGCACTATTGCCCATGGCTTTTGTATCAGGGCTTATGGGGCCTTATATGCGTCCGATACCTATCGGGGCTTCAGCTGCGATAATTTTTTCGACGTTTGTAGCTTTTATAATCACGCCCTGGCTTTCTTACCTGCTCCTGAAAAACTTTAAAGTCAGGGAAAAACAGGAAGAAACTTCTAAAAAGGGCAAAATATTTGAAACGTATGAAAAGATTTTAACGCCTTTTATAAAATGCGGAAAAAAACGCTTAATTCTTTTGGGGTCTGTTGTTGGATTATTCCTGCTGTCGTTTGTGTTGATACTGAATAAATCTGTTGTTGTCAAGATGCTTCCTTTTGACAATAAAAGCGAGCTCCAGGTGATAATAGATATGCCGGAAGGCTCACCGCTTGAAAAAACAGCCGCCTTAACCCGCGAACTGTCAGAAGAAATAAGCAAGATTCCGGAAGTAACCGATTATCAGAGCTATATAGGGACTGCCGCCCCATATAATTTTAACGGGCTGGTAAGGCACTATTATTTGCGAAAAGGCGGTAATGTTGCGGATATCCAGGTTAATTTCATTGATAAAAACAAAAGAAATAAGCAAAGCCACGACCTTGCAAGGTTGATAAGACCGAAACTAAGACCAATTGCGGATAAATACAATGCAAGAGTAAAAGTAGCGGAAATTCCCCCCGGGCCTCCTGTTTTAAGCACTATTGTAATTGAGGTCTATGGCCCGGACGCAAAAAAACGCCGTGAAATTGCCCGTGATATAAGAAAAACGCTTGAGCAGACAGACGGGGTGGTTGATGTTGACTGGTTTGTGGAAGACGACCAGAAAAAATACGTGTTTGAAATTGACAAGAAAAAAGCCCGCCTTAACAACATAAGTTCCGAAGAAATCGCAAAAGCAGTAAATATAGCGCTTGGCGGGCACTCGGCAGGGCTTGTTCACTTTGATAAAGAAAAAGAGCCGGTGGAAATTTTCCTCAGGCTACCTCAGCATAAGCGTACCAGCTTGCAGGACCTTAAGTCGATCAAGGTTAAGTCTAATATTTCCCTCTCGGAGCTGGGCAAAATTAATGAGGAAATTGAAGATAAGGCAATTTATCACAAGAATTTAAGGCCGGTAACTTATGTTATTGCCGACTTGGCAGGAGCGGAAGAAAGCCCTGTATATGCAATGCTTAATATCCAGAGAAAATTTAAGGACATTAAACAGTACTATACCAGGCAACCTGAGCTTATAAACGACTATTCGATTAAGTGGGACGGTGAATGGCATATTACGTATGAAGTTTTTCGTGATATGGGAATAGCGTTTGCCATAGTCTTAATACTCATTTATGTACTTGTAGTAGGATGGTTTAAGGATTTTATTACCCCGTTAATCATTATGACTCCGATTCCGCTTACACTTGTGGGGATAATCCCCGGTCACTGGATGTTTGGAGCATTCTTTACCGCAACTTCCATGATTGGTTTTATTGCGCTTGCGGGAATCATAGTCAGAAATTCAATTTTGCTTATTGATTTCATACAGGCTAAACACCAGGAAACCGGAAACCTTGGGCAAGCAGTAATAGAGGCAAGCGCTGTAAGGTTTTTGCCTATATTCTTAACCGCAATAACCGTTGTTGCAGGCTCGTTTGTTATGCTTTCCGACCCTATATTCCAGGGACTTGCAATCTCTCTTATGTTCGGGGCCGTGGTTTCTACGATATTGACCTTAATTACGATTCCGGTTTTATATTATGAATTGTCCGGCAAAAAGTAGGCTTTAACATAAAAAATAAAAGTATCAAAACATTATCTCTATTTGGTAGTGGCTAAAAATTTAATGAAAAAAAGTTAAAACCTGAAATAAGGAAGATTGAAAAAGTTTTTACGTAAGTGTCACCCTCGTATCTGATGCGGGTTCTATTTAGTCAGGGCTATTG